>CAZMNG010000186.1:0-7236 GCA_964567505.1 uncultured Chthoniobacterales bacterium | reverse complement strand
TCACCCCGGGTGCCATCCTTCGCCGAAGCAACTTGCCGCCCACAGTCTACAGCGGGGAGAGCCTCGTAACCACGGCTCAATCCTTCTCGATTTGGCAGGCAATTCGCGAGCTGTGCAACGACCCAACGGTCGGCTGGAAATTCATGAGTCAGGTCGAAACCGACCAGTATCACCCGACCCTCCTCGCCGCCCTACACGCCCGAACCTATCGCGAAGCCATCGAGAGACTGGCGCGCTACAAAAAGCTTTGCAGCGCAGAAGAATTTCGGATCATCCAGAAAGGCGATGAGATTCTTGTCGAGGTCTCCTGGCCCTTTGCCGGGGAGGAGCCGGTGCCTGCGTTGTTGATCGATGCGGTTTTCGCACTCGTGATGGAACTCGGCCGCCGCGGCACCAAGAGGAGGCTGAATCCCAAGCGCATCGAACTCACGCGGCCGGCTGAACCAGAGAATCGCTTCGAGCAATACTTTGGCTGCCCGGTGAAATATTGCACCACTCGCGATGCGCTTATTCTGCGCGCTGCCGACCTGGAGCTTCCCTTTGTCACGCACAACGATGAACTTCTGCAAATGCTCGCGCCTCAGTTCGAACAAGAACTGAAGGAGAGGCGAACGAAGCAAAGCATCCTTGGACAGGTGAAGTGGGTTCTGAAGCGCTTGCTGGCCGGAAGTCGGCCCGACCTCTTGATGGTCGCCAAAGAGCTGGGCATGAGCGAGCGCACCCTACAACGCCGCATTACCGAGGAAGGAACCACCTTCAGGCAACTTCTCAATGAAACCCGCCATGAATTGGTCCGACAATACCTCGGCAATGCGTCGGTCGAAATCACTGAAGCGGCATTTCTCGTCGGTTACGAGGATCCGAATTCGTTCTACCGCGCGTTCCGCTCGTGGGAGGGCAAAACGCCCGCCGAATGGCGTGCCGCGAATCAACGTCCCACATCCAAACGGGGCTGACGCCTCGGCGCATTCGCCGCCCCCCTCGCGTGGGCCTTACCTGCTTTAACCCCATCGAACCGGATGAAAATACTTAGTATCGACACCCACCTCACCTATCCTGGTTGGTCTGAGGGCAAGCTGAACCTCGCCTTCATGGACCTCGCGAAGGCGTTTTTCGTGGAGCGCGGGCATCAGACCGCCGAGACTTTTGTCGAGCGGGGCTATGACCCAGAGGAAGAAATGAAAAAACACGCGGCGGCAGAGCTGGTCATCCTCCAGACGCCGGTGAACTGGTTCTCTGCGCCGTGGATTTACAAAAAATACGTGGACGAGGTTTTCAATGTCGGCCTAGCCAATGAGGTCTTGCTCTCGGGCGATGGCCGCACACGCCAGGACCCCAGCCGCCAGTATGGTACGGGCGGCAAAATGCAGGGAAAGAAGTTCATGATCTGCGCGACCTGGAATGCTCCGAGAGAAACCTTCGATAACCCAAATGGCGTATTATACGCCGACAAGGGAACGGCCGACCTCTTCCTCCACATCACGTCCAACTACAAGTTCACAGGCTACGACATTCTCCCGGATTATGGGGTCTTCGACATTTTCAAGAACCCCGACATCGCGCGCGCGCTTGAAGACTACAAGCGGCATTTGGAGAAACACTGCCTGTGATCTTAAAATTTTGTTTTTATGGCGAACATAGCCTGACTCAATCCAACTCTTCGTGGGTAGGATCAGCACAACCACATTGGCGGTCGCCGAGGCATCTCGTTGGCCAGATTTCTTCGCCCGCAGCTGACTGCATCTGTAATTAACCCAGCCGCCTTTCCGCATCTCCTAACATTGGCGTCTTCGGCTAGCGTTTTGGCGTCCCTTGCTAGTTACGTGCACGAACTCTCGCGTATATTGTCAGCTACCATGAGCAAAGTTTGGTTTATCACCGGTGCCGGTAGCGGTATCGGCAGTGGAACGGCCAAGGCCGCATTACGGTCGGGGGACCGCGTCGTGGCGACCGGCAGAAATTTCGAAAAAGTGCGCAACGTTTATCCCGACGTTGCACAGGAGAACATCGCATTTGTGCAATTGGACGTGGCCAACGAGGCACAGGCCAAAGCTGCTGTCGACGAGGCGATGAAGCGTTTCGGGCGCATTGACGTTTTGGTCAATAACGCCGGCTACAGCCTGCTCGGCAATTTCGAGCAGATGACCACTGCCGAGATGCAACAGCAGTTCGCAACGAACTTCTACGGCGTTGTACACCTAATGCATGCCGTCTTGCCGGTCATGAGGCAGCAGCGTTCGGGGCAGATCATCAACATCAGTTCGGTCGCCGGCGTCGTCGGACTGAAGCACTGCGCGGCCTATGGTGCAACGAAGTTTGCCGTCGAAGGTCTTTCTCTGTCGGTCGCGGCCGAAGTGGAGAAGTTCGGCATCAAGATTACCGTCGTCGAACCAGGCTTCTTCCGGACGGACCTGCTCGACGCGCACAACATCCGATGGGTCAGCAAGATCATCGAGGACTACGCGCAGGAGGGAAAGGCCGAGGACATGTGGTCGCAATATCACGGCACGCAGCCCGGCGACCCAGCGAAGCTAGGTGACGCGCTCGTCAAAATCGCCGCGATGCAGAATCCTCCGAAGCTGTTCGTGGCCGGAAGTGATGCCCTCAGCACGATTTCGTCAGCGATTGAGGAGCGGCTGCGGGAGGTGCGCGCAAACGAAATGCTGTCCAAGTCAACGGACGGTTCGTTCTAATGAAGGCAGATCAGGGACATAAACCGCATGATTCCAGAGAACAGCCCGCAGGCGTTGCAGATGCGTGCTCTCGCGGCAACGACACGCGATCGCGCATAGTAGCGGCCCAGTTCGGGCCGCGAAGTCGGCAGCCAGATGGATTTCTCTTCGTCCCATGCACTTCATCACGGGTGAGATTTCCCATTCCAGGGAGTTCAGCGAAGAGGCTTACAAGCTGGCCGGTCAGCCCAAAGAACTAGTCGTCGTTCCAGGCTCCGGTCACGTTGACCTTTATGACCGGGTGGAACTCATCCCATTCGATAAACTCACGTCCTTTTTCACTGAAAATCTGAAATAACCGATCGATTTCGCCTCTACAAAAGATCTCCTGAGGCCCCGCGCGCCTTTGGCGAGTACAAGATGGAATGACCAGATAAAAAAAAACGAGCTTTCTCCGCGGCAGACATGGAGCGCTGTCGGATCGATGGCGCTCTGCGTCAGCGTGCTGATCGCGGCGGAGTTTATGCCCGTCAGCTTATTGACGCCTATAGCCCGCGACCTCCGGGCGACGGAAGGGATGGCGGGGCAAGCGATCTCGATTTCAGGACTGTTTGCCGTGGTGGCCAGTTTGCTGATTGCCACCGCTGCTGGGCGGTACAATCGTCGGCATGTGCTGTTGGGGCTCACCGGCGTCATGCTGGCGTCGCTGATCCTCATTGCAGTCGCGCCAAATTTCCTGGTGCTGATGATTGCACGTGCTCTTCTGGGCGTTGTGGTCGGCGGATTTTGGTCGCTTTCCACGGCGACGGTAATGCGCCTGGTGCCAGAGGAAACCGTGCCCAAGGCCTTGGGCATCATCTACACCGGCCTTGCGCTAGCATCCGCGTTTGCTGCACCCATCGGGAGCTACGTTGGCGGCATCATTGGCTGGCGGGGTGTTTTCTGGGCTCTGACGCCCCTCGTGGTGGTGACTCTAATTTGGCAATGGCTGAGCCTGCCGTCGATGGAGCCCCAAACGACCAACCCTGTAGGAAAGCTTTTTGGGCTGCTGAAGCGACGCCATGTCGCCTTAGCGATGGCTGGAGTCATGCTCACCTACGCAGAGGTATTTGTGGGTTTCACATACCTGCGACCCTTCCTTGAGAGCTATACGCATGTGAGCCTTCCGCAGCTATCCCTCCTGTTATTGGGATTAGGGCTGGCCGGATTTGCCGGAACGTACGGTGCCACCGCTTTGGTTGGGCGACATCTTTTTTCGCTCCTGTGCGGGCTGCCGATGGCGTTGGCAGCAGTGACGACCGGGCTGCTGGCAGTGGGCCACTCGCTTTGGGGCGTAGCTGCCATGATGGTTGTGTGGGGTACGCTGAACTCTGCAATCCCGGTAGCCTGGTCTACCTGGTTGTCCAAAGGCATTAGAGACGAGCCAGAAAGCGGCGGGGGCCTCATGGTGGGGACGATTCAACTCGCCATCATGCTCGGCGCAGGTTTCGGGGGACTGTTGGTCGACCATCTTTCGATTGCGGCAACGTTCATAGGAAGCGCTGTTTTGTTGGCGATCGCTTCAGTTGCCGTCGGTTGCCTCAAGAGCACGGTTCCGGCCGCAATAACGGCGAGTCTATCAGTCCCGTCGGAGTATTCTCGATAGACCACCCTTATGACGAGTTTTGAGAACGCTCGTATGTTGATCGGTTACGCTAGAGTTTCAACGGATGAACAGAACTTATCTCTGCAACGCGACGCGCTCAATAAAGCCGGCTGCAAGCGAATTTTTACCGATACAGCGAGCGGCGCGCCCACCAAAAGACCCGGTCTTGCAGACGCGCTGTCCCATCTGCGAAAAGGCGATTCGCTCGTCGTTTGGAAGCTTGATCGACTAGGACGGAGTGTGAAAGGTCTCGTGGATCTTGTCGGGGAGTTCGAAACGCGCCAGGTTCATTTCAGAAGCCTAACCGACGGAATCGACACCAAGACGCCTGCGGGTCGGTTCTTCTTCCACGTCATGGCTAGTCTCGCACAAATGGAGCGTGAGCTAATCGTCGAGCGAACGCGAGCGGGACTTGGCGCTGCAAGGAAACTCGGACGGATTGGGGGTCGCCCGCGAAGGATGACGACAGGAAAAATAGAATCCGCCAGACAATTACTCGCTGGTGGGATGCCTCCTCGAGACGTGGCGCGGAATCTTGCCGTTTCAGTACCAACGCTATACCGGTGGTTACCGGCAGCGAGCCGTTCCTGAAACGTTTGATTCTCGGTTTCTGGAACCACCATGGCGTACTTTATTCCGGTCCGATCACCAGGCTTTCTCTGGCAGATTCGACCACATCCTTCGTCACTTGGGCCAGATCGTTAATCCTCATGATGCGCTCCACTTGGGTCAGTAACCGATCGAGCAACCGAAAGTTTCCGCCCGTCACGCGAATGATCGCTGTCGCGGTTTCGGCGTCGAGTGCCGAGATCGCCGGGAGTGTTACACCCGCAGGTACCCAACCCTGAGCCAAGAGCCGGCGCATCTCTGGAACGTTTAGCGGGCGAAACTCATGGACAAACCCGATGCGCGAATAAAACTGAGCGTATCGGGCCAACCGCTTTTCCAGACCCGGCATTCCAATTAGCACGAGGCCAATGCCTCCGGCATCGAAGATCGCGCGCATTTGCTCGAGACTAGCCATTTTCAGGCGATCGGCTTCATCCACCAAAATAAGCTGCGTGGGATCGTCGATACACTTCTCCTTAGCGGCGTACTTCTGAGAGATCGCAGCATATGTCGGTTTGAGCTTTGGCATCGGTTCCGACAACCAATCGTGCGTCGTGAACATTTCCTCAGTATGCCTGTTATCCCGAATATTAATCTGTTTAAGTTTCTGCTCTGCTTCACGCCGCAGAGGCTCTTTGGCTAAAGACCGCAATCGGGAGCGCAATCGGACGATATCGTGGTCAATCTGTCTGGGAGTATTTACCACCGGCGCCGTATAAAATATGGTCCTAACGCCGATCAGCGCCGCGAGAGGTTCGTCTGGAATGGCGTACGGATTAGGATTGACGTTATCGAAATAGTCCCATCGACTGCAACGCCGAGCGGAAAGCGTTTTGCCAACACCCGGTCGACCGTAACACAGTCCGATATACCGATATCGGCCGCACGCACCACAAAATTCCGCGAAGCGACGATGCTCAAGAGTTTCCACAAATCCCGAGGACTGTGTGCTATTCATTAAAGTATCGCTTCAGCGTGACTTTCTTGTCTTTAGCACGCGGCGATTTCTCGTCAGCCTCTTTGTTAATTCTGGCGTCCCCCCGCTTTATCTCCATTAAATCATCGACTGTGCGCCGCCGATCTCGAACCGTTGCCTGCAGGTCACGGCGATGCTTGTTTCGTGCTCGCACGATTTCGCGAATCGCAATCGTCGCGCCAGCTAATTCCGGACAGATTGCGCGACAGAGAAATTGCTGTTCATGAAAGACGCGAATTTCAGCCACGTCCCGCGGATCATACCGAAGCGTTACACTCTCGCCCACGTACGCTGCCAAAGTCGCGTCCACGTAGCGCAGACCCAAAAAATGAATTCCATCGTTGCGCACCTTTCTTGCCTTGGCGACTGTCAGCAGAAGTAGATCGAGCTGTTCAAGCGATTCAGGCATTCGAGGCAGAAATGCGCCTTTTTCCCAACGATCCGCCGGTGCCATTTGGGTTTCGCCGTGTATGCGCCGATGGTAAGTCTCTAGGAAGAATTCGCGAACCAGCCTGTTCAACTGAGGGAGAGTGAGTAACGCCTGTCGGCCCACTTTGTTAGCTCGGGATTTAAAGCCGGGCAGTTCGCAGAGGAGCATGTCCGAAATTGTTGAGAAGAACCGCTCGATCCGGCCACGTCCCCGCGGGATTCCCGGGGTCGAAAATACTAACCGCATTTTCAAATCCGCAGCGACTTGCTCAAGATGTTGCGAGGTGAAGTCGCTGCCATTATCGGTGTAGAGCACATCGGGAATCCCACAAACATGCCAGTGCGGATCGTCCTTACGCCAGATCGCCTGGCGCAGAGCAAGCGCCGTTTGCGCGGCAGATGGCGCCTCGAAAAACAGGAAATAGCCAGCAACAGCACGGCTGTGATCATCCAGAATTACCGTGAGCCATGGTTGGGCCGGATTTTCACCATCCCGCTGCACCAGGATATCAAGGAGGGTGTGATCCGCTTGCCAAATCGCATTGGGTCGCTCTGCCTCCCGGCGGTGCCCAAGTCGAAAGCGGCGCTGTAGGCCTTCTTTCCTTCATGCGCCAGAGTCAAGAGCCCCGCAGGTACCTGCCGCACCACCTCATAAATCACGTCGTAGCTCGGAGCCGAGTTCCCCGTATCCTTGGCGATCTGACAAATCCGACGGTATATCGCGGCAATTGGAAGTGGCGGAACCTCCAGAGCCAAGGCCTCCGCTACCTCTGAAAGTCGGGGTGACAAAGTGCGACGCTTACCGCGATCTTCGCGCGCCTTACGCGCAAGCGCCGCCAAGCCAAACCGACGATATCGAGTCAGCCATCGATGCATCGTGCGATACGGGATATTTGTCGTCCTGG
>CAZMNG010000185.1:0-7248 GCA_964567505.1 uncultured Chthoniobacterales bacterium | reverse complement strand
AAAGAACATCCCGTTCGGATCCCCCTTTTCCGCTCCTTGCCTGAAAAGGTTTGCCGCGATTTCGGGGCTGCGCGCCACACCCTCACCATTCATGTAAAGAACGCCCAGGTTCGACAGAGAAAGCGCGTAGCCGGCGGCGGCAGCTTCCTCGTAGTATTTTCGCGACTGATCGAACCTGCCGATTTTTCGGAAATGCGTTCCGAGCAGGTCCATCGCGCGCGGTTCACCGAGTGCGGCTGCTTCCTCCAGGAAGACAAGCGCCTTGTCGACATCGGCCTGAACGCCTTTGCCGTAGTAGTAGCATTCACCGGCCAGATATTTCCCGATTCGATCCCCCGTATTCGCAGCCTGCAGAAAGTACTCCAGCGCTTTGTGGTCGTCACCCGGCTGCCGCCGATTTGAATACATCAATCCGGCCTCCACCATTGCCGGTGCACTTCCCTTTGCCGCAGCGAGCTCAAACCATTTCATCGCTTCGGCCGGATCGCTCTCATGCGAAAACTTGCCTATGATCAGCATCGCTGGAACAACCCCTTTCTCAGCCGCGCGAACAAAGTCTGCTTTGGAGTCGGCGAAGGTTTGGGCGTCCAATTTCCCTTCGCTGTGGAGTCCTGCCAGCAGGTTCTCGAGGCGCGTAAGGGCCAGGGATCGTTCCGGGTATCGATCAATTAACGCAAGGTACCCTTTCATGGCGCCCTGCCAGTCTCCCGACCGCCCAAGCGCCTGCGCCTGGTCGAGTTTTTCTTCAAAATCATCCACCGGCTCTGCGCTGACGCTCGGGACCGGCGTCGCCGAGGGTATCGGAGTCGGCGAAGCGGGAGCAGACGGGCCCGGCGTGGAGGTCGGAACAGGCGTGGACGGTTCCTCCGGCGTGGATACCGGAGTCGCAATCGGCGTCGGCGCAAGAGTCGGAGCCGGGGTAGCCGGCATCGGGGTCGTCACAGGCGTCGGTTGTTGACGCGGTGTCTCCTGGATCCCCGGTGTCGGGTTGAGGATTCCTGGTTGCACCACCTGCGTCCCGAAGAACTTGAGATAGATGGCATACCCGGCGAAACCCAGGCCGCCGAGAACCACAACGACGAACCCCAACATCAACAGCGACCCCGCAAGGGACATCTTCCGCATTTCGGGTTTTTGCGCCGGGGTAGGTATAAAAGGCGGAATGGGCGGCGCCGGCGGTTGAGGGCTGATCTGTGGAACTTGGGCAGAAATCGCCGGCGGCGGGGGTGCGTCTCCGAATGATGCAACCGGTAAAACTGGCGGCGGCGAGGTCGGAACGAAGCCAGCACCGCCTCGCGAAGGATATTGGACGTCGAGCAACCGGCTCATTTCGGCAGCCGAACTAAACTGGTCGGTGAGACCGCGCCGTAGAATCGCGTTCCCTTCTTCCGTTAGAACGGCGATCGGCGTGTAACGTCCGGTCGATTCGACAATGTTCCTTGGACCCCCGAGCATCTCGTAAATAAGCAGGCTCAGCATGCCGAGATAACTGGCTCGTGGACCTTCACCGGCGGAACCCTGCACCAGCGTCGCCGATCCGACCCAGGTCGCAGAATTCGATCCGGAAGAACTAAGCGAAAAATCAACCGGCTCCACCTTTACTCCCAACTGATTCCATTGCGTCAACGGTTTCTGGAGCAAGGCAGCATCGATTCCTTCCGCGTTTAGTCCGGGCGTGGTCAGATGCACGCCCGAAACCGTCAGAGCCACTTGCTGGAGATGGTTCTGTTGCGCGTGGTCGGCGACCGGCGCAAGCAGCCGCAACAACCGGAGCCCTTCCTGCAATGTGAGAGCGCTCCGCGTCCGGAGAACCTCGACCAAAGCCGGCCCAGCCACGACTTCCTGGACGATAAAACTCTGCTCCCCGGTGCTTTCCAGAGAATAGATTTCCTGGAGGTCCGGTCTCGGCGCGCGCCGAACCCGGTCAATCTCCTGTTCCAGGGCGGTATACCGTTTCCGATCGGATAAGAATTCTTCGTTGAACACAACGAGCGAAACTTGGCGGCCAGTTTGGTCGTCCTCGGCCAGGAACCGATGCCCCTGCGCAATATCGCCGAGATCGCGCGTGATCCGGTAACGCCTGGCAATCATCCCCGCGCCGACGGACTGCGTCCGATGGTCGGTCGTATCGCCGCCATGCGCCAGCGTCTCAGTCGATTCCCTGGGGCCCGGCATGCCGGCCACTGGACGATGGAGCGCGGTGGCATCTGCCTGGATCGCCTCAATGCACCGACTGACTACCTGGCGCAGATCGCCCGGAGTTTGCGGCCGGTTCGCGCGATCCTTTTCCATCATCCGTCGGACCAGCTGCACCACACACGACGGAGAACCCTCCAGCGGTTCCAATGGGAGCGGCTTGTACAAATGCTGGCTCATGATCTGCGCGACTGATCCTGAGAACGGTGGCCGGCCGGAAACCATGTAGTACAGTGTCGCTCCCAGGGAATAAATGTCCGAGCGAATGTCGATATCCCGTTCTTCCAGCTGTTCTGGACTCGCGAAATGTGGCGTGCCGACAAACCCGCCGCCGACCGTTAACGTGCCCGAATCTTCGCCTTCTTTCTTGGCGCTTTTGGCAAGCCCGAAATCGATGACTTTGACCACCTTCTCACCCTCTTCATCCACCAGCATCAGGTTCGCAGGCTTGAGATCCCGGTGAACTAACTGTTGTTTAGCCGCGGCCGCAAGTGCTCGGGAAACCTGCAGCGTGATTCCCAGCGCTTCGAGCGCGCTGAGCGCGCCGACCCGCTTCATATACGCATCAACGGTTTCACCGTCGATGAACTCCATCGCGTAAAAATAGCTGTCGTGATCCGTGCCCAGATGAAAGACGGATGCAACATTCTGGTGCCGAAGCGCAGCGGCAGCGCGTGCTTCCCTCAGGAATCGCTGGCGTGCGACGTCGCTGTTGAGGTAGGTGTTGTTGATGACTTTCAGAGCAACCGGACAACGAAGATTCGTGTCGAAAGCCTTATAGGT
Organism: uncultured Chthoniobacterales bacterium; assembly: GCA_964567505.1. GTDB lineage: Bacteria > Verrucomicrobiota > Verrucomicrobiia > Chthoniobacterales > JAFAMB01 > JAFAMB01. Next base: position 4,269 of record CAZMNG010000185.1, on the reverse strand, counting down.
GATGCCCATGGCTCCCCTGCCCAATTCCCATAGACTGCCATCAACGCGCCTGAGAACTTCGTAATGCTGATAACGCTCAGCGTCCGCCATTTTGTGCGCTGTCAGTAAAGCAGACCGCAATCTGCGGCGCAACGAAACAAAGGGATAACTAGTTTCCCAGCTCGAACCGCACCGGAGCCGAGAACGCGCGCCCGTTTGGAGGAGGAGGCAATTTTAGAAGTTTCTTTCCAGCCTCTCGAACCGAATCGTCCACCACGGCGTTCCCAGAACCTTCAACAATCTCAAATTCCGCGACCGTACCGTCGGCCTCAATTTTTATCCTTACAGTGACAGCGAGCGTGTTCCCCAGCGCCATCTCGCTCGTCGGCTGGTTCCAAGCCGCCTGGAACCGATTTGTGAGAATCCCTACGTACGCTTCCAGGCCGGAGCCCACGGAACCGCCCCCTCCGGATTTTCCGCCTGCTGTTTCCTCATCGCCCCCAGCAGGCGATCCACTCGGTGTCTCCTTCTTTTCCGGGTTACCAGGCGATGCCTTCGGCTTGGGTGAAGATTCGCTCTTGGGTTTTTCGGCCTCCTCGTCGGTCTCCTTCTTTTTGTGCTTCTCGTTCTCTATTTCTTTCGGTTTCTCCTCCGCTTTCGGAGACTGATGTGGCTTTGGCGAATGCTCCGGGGAAGGTTTTGGGGTCGACTTGGGCTTCGGCAGCGGTTTTGGGGTTGGTTTGGGAGTGGGCTTTGCGGTCGGCTTCGGGGTGGGCTTTCGTGTCGGCTCGGCCGAGGGGTGGGGCGTCGGCGTGGCTTTCGGTTCCGGCGTCGGTGTCGGTGTGGGCGTGGGGGTTGAGACCGGTAACTCTGATTGCTCCTCGACCATCGGAGGTGTCGGGGGCGGTGGTGGCGTGGTCTGGGGAAGTTCGGGAGTCGGTTCCGGTGCCGGCGGTTCCGGCGTCGCTTCTTCCCGGTCGGTTTGCGGTGCAGGCGTTGGTTGCGACTCTTCCGTTTCCGGCGTCGCCGCTTCTTGCGGTGTGGCGGCCTGCGACGTGCCGGCGCCCGAATCGCCACCGAACGATCCCGGGCTCATCCAAACCAAGGTCTCTTTGTCTTCCTTCGATTGGAACCGGGTCAGAAAGTACAATCCTCCAAGCAGAACCAGATGGACGGCTGCAATCGCGACGAAGATCTTCTTAAAGCCTCCGTCCGGATCGTCGCTACGGTAGTCGGCCATTCCTTACGGCTGATCTGGACGCGTCATTACGCCGACCTTGCTAATTCTGGCTCGTTGCAGGATATCCATCACATCGATAAACTTCTGGATCGGCAATTCCTTGTGCGGTCGCACGACAACCGCCAGATCCGGTTTTTCTTCATGCAACGCCACCAGGCGCGACTCCAGTGTGGCCGGATCGACGAGTTCCCCGTTGAGTCGCATCACGTCGTCCTGATCGATTGATATCGTTTGCACCTGGGATTTGTCGACCGGCTGCGTGGCTTCCGAACTGCTTGGGACAACGAGATTGACGCTGTTCTCCATGAGTGGCGTTGTAATGATGAAGATCACCAGCAACACGAATGCCAGGTCGAGGAGCGGAGTGACGTTGATCTCCGTCAGGGTGGTCATTGAATGCCGGTCTGAGAAACGACGCATAATGTGGCCCAATTATTCAGTTACTTGTTTACGAGAACCGGCCGAGCCGAATGATTGACGTACTTGTGCTCAAACTCTGATGAAAGTTCCGCAGCAAAATTATCGTTCTGCACGATCAAGGACCGGATACTCGTCACGAGGAAATTGTATCCGAACATCGCCGGGATCGCGACCAGCAACCCTGTCACCGTGTTGATCAACGCCCCGGAAACACCAGGAGCCATCGCCTGCAGGCTGGCAGAGCCTGCGAGCGCAACACCTGAGAACGTGTCCATGACGCCCCAGACTGTCCCGAGCAATCCCAGAAACGGCGCCCCGCTGACCGCTGTCGCCAACAGGATCATCTGAGACTCGAGTCGTAGCGCAGATTCGCCGACGGCTCGTTCCATCGCTGTGGTCACGACCCGCATCTGCGATGGCGTGATTCGTTCCGCAATTTCCAAACGGGCCCAAAAAGTTTCGTCAACCTCCGTCGACCCGAGCAGGTGAAATGCTAACTCTTTGCAGCCGGCTCGATAAATCGAGAACAGCGGAGAACCGTCAAAGCGCAGCTGGGACTCGAATATTTTAAGCGGTTGCCGGTCCGAGCGAAACAGGTCAAGAAACCGGTCATTTTGCATTCTGGCAAGGCGTACGACACGGATTTTCGTGACCATCACAGACCAGCTGAAAATCGATGCGATAAAGAGTGCCGTCAGGACCAGTTTGCCCTCGAAAGTCGCTTGCGTGAAAGCGTACACCAAGCCCCCGGACTGAGCTGCGAGCGGAAATGTCAACACCAGCAAATGATACTATGTTTAATACGAGAAACCGCAAAGGCAATCTGCGAGAGTACGGCTCCGGCGGCTCCGGCGCGATCCTTGAGATTCGCCGGATTCGCCTTACAGGTAGATACCTCGACATGGCAAAAGCCGTTTGTCAGGGCATCGCATTTCTCAGATGAGATCAGGTTTCATCGATAAGTTGATCGAGCGAATCCGGCGGGTTCAACCGGAGGAGGTCCAGAACTACCTGGTCCGGCTCGCGCGAGAAAAGGGGTTCCTCGAACGAATATTCGACGCCCTGCAGGAAGGGGTGATCGTCACTGACACCCAGGGCAAGATCCAATTTACCAACGCCGCCGCCGCCCAGCTTTTTGGCGTTGAAATCGACGAAGCCGTTGGCCGGCCGGTGACCGAAAAACTTCAAGGTCTGGATTGGACTGCTCTGCAGTCGGATCAAATCTCTCTGAGCCGCGATATCGAAGTCTTTTATCCTCAACACAAATTCCTTAATTTTTATGTCGCGCCGTTGCATCTCCACAAAGAGGAGCAGGACAACAATGCGACGCCCCAGGATCTCGTAGGCTACGCGATTATTCTGCGCGACATCACCGAGGATCGCCGGATGGCTGAACAGACGATCGAGAGCGAGCGGCTTTCGGCACTCACGCTCCTCGCCGCCGGAGTGGCCCACGAAATCGGGAACCCGCTCAACTCGCTGAATATCCATCTCCAATTGTTGGAGCGCCGCCTTCGAAAAGCGCCCGCAGAACTCCGGACCGACGTCAGCAAACTGATATCGATCGCCAAAGGCGAGATCCAGCGCCTTGATTCAATCGTCTATCAATTCCTCCGCGCGATACGTCCGACGACTCCGCGGTTCGAGACGCACGACCTGAACGAGGTGCTCGAAGAATCGGTCGCGTTTTTGCGCCCGGAAATTCGCGACCGCGATATCATTGTCGAGATGGATCTCGATCCGAGTCTGCCGCGACTGCAACTCGACCGTGACCAGATGAAGCAGGCGTTCTATAACGTGATCAAGAACGCGTTTCAGGCCATGAAATCCGGGGGGATTTTGCACGTTCGATCCTGGCAGAACGATTTGTATGTGTCCGTCTCTTTCAACGATACAGGGGGCGGAATTCCACAGGAGCAGATGAGCAAACTGTTTCAGCCTTATGTCACAACCAAGTCCTCCGGCTCAGGATTGGGCTTGCTGATCGTGCGGCGGATCGTGCGGGAACATGGCGGCGAGATTGAAATCGAGAGCAACGAGGGCAAAGGCGTGCGGGTCACCATCCATCTGCCGATAGGGGATAAGCGCGTGCGACTGTTACAGGACCAGACAGAAAATTAGAAACGCATGCGCGGCACGATCCTGATCGTCGATGACGAAAAACCAACGAGGGAAGGGCTTCGGCAATCGCTCGAAGATGAGTTCGACGTCTACATCGCCAGCAATGCGGATGAAGCGTTGAATGTCCTTTCCGCGGATCAAATCGACCTGGTCCTTACCGATTTGCGCCTCGGCGCCGATGACGGAATGGCGCTGATCGAAAAAATCCTTCAACGGCCACGCCCGCCGGTCTGCATGTTGATGACCGCCTACGGCACAATCGCAACCGCGGTGGAAGCCATGAAACGGGGCGCGTTCGACTTTGTGACCAAGCCGGTGAATCTCGATGAGCTTGGCCTCAAAATCGCGCGCGCCATCAACGGACGCCGGACCGAACAGGAAATCGTTCAGCTCCGCCAGCAGGTGGACAAACGGTTCGGTCTCGAAAGCCTTGTCGGCGAATCGCGAGCGATGCACGAAATCTTCGATGTCATTCGCCAGGTCGCACCGAGCCTCGCCACCGTTCTGAT
>CAZMNG010000184.1:0-7251 GCA_964567505.1 uncultured Chthoniobacterales bacterium | reverse complement strand
CAAGATCATCCGCTTCGTTGCCGAGGGCGGAATGGGAGAAGTCTATGAGGCCGAGGACCTTGAACTGCATGAACGCTTAGGTATCAAGACCCTGAGACCCGAAGTTCTTCAGCAGCCAAATGCAATTGAGCGGTTCAAGCGTGAGGTCCAGTTAGCCCGGAAAGTAACCCATCCTAATGTATGTCGGATTTTCGATCTTTACCGGGATAAGTCGAACGGAAGCGAAGTGGTGTTCGTCACCATGGAGTTCCTCCGGGGCGAGACGCTGGCGGAGCACGTCAAGCACCAAGGCCGGATAGGTACTCAGGAAGCGCTGCCGCTGATCACCCAGATGGCTTCCGCGCTGGGAGCCGCTCACCAGGCTGGGATCGTGCATCGAGACTTCAAGCCGGGGAATGTCGTTCTCGTGAATGGAGCAGCCGAGGCCAGAGCAGTCGTCACAGATTTCGGCCTGGCATTTCGAGAAGTGAACATTGCAGGACACTCACAAAGTGGGCCGCTATGGCACTCGATCTCAGCGCAGGGCCTGTATGGCACACCGGCATACATGGCTCCGGAACAGCTCGAAGGACGCCCGGCCACGAGTGCTTCAGACATCTACGCACTTGGGCTGGTGATGTACGAGATGGTCACGGGCGTACGCCCGTTTAAGGGCGACACCCCCACGTCAGCTGCAGTGAGGCGCCTGGTGGAGGCACCTCCTACGCCGCGCAAGTTCGATCCCATGCTGAGCCCTGTCTGGGAGTCCGTCATCATGAAATGTCTGGAGCGAGATCCCGCAAAGAGATTCCAAACGCCCCAGGATGTCGCTAAGTCCCTGGCTGGTGCTGCGGCGCCCGCAGCGCCTTCGGCTCAGAAGAGGAAACCTTTGAAGCTTATTGCGTCAGGAGGTGCTGACTCGCTCGCTCGACGGATAGCGAAAAACGCGTGGAAAGTATCGGCAGCCTTGACAGGAACGGCAATGTTAGTGGCGGGAGGTGTCTGGTATTTGAACAGGCCCTTGCCACCACCGAGAATAACGGCCTACACCCAGATCACTCACGATGGACTCTTAAAGGAACTGGTCGGAACCGATGGAAACAGGTTGTACTTCAATCAGGTGTCACCGCGCTTCATTGCGCAAGTGGGAATAAAAGGCGGCGCGATTTCCCAGCTTCCAGTTGCGATGCCGATGGCGAAAAGCAGATTGGTGGACATCTCTTCAGACGGTTCCAATGCGCTCATCCAGACCATCGAAGAAGGCCACTCCGATCCAGCCAATCCATTCCCCATCTGGGTTGCTCCAATTCTTGGGGGAACGGCCAACAGACGTATCGGAGAGGGATGGGGAGAGAGGTTTTCTCCGGACGGAGAGTCAGTGATTTACTCCTCGCTGGGGGACATCTTCACAGTCCGGATCGATGGGACGGAGAGAAAGAAGCTGGTAAGCACAAAATTCGGAGGGGCGGAGTTCGAATGGTCGCCGGACGGAAAGACGATCAGATTCTGCGATCTTGACGCCCACCCGCCGCACAAACTTTGGGAGATGTCCGACGATGGAACTGGAATGCATCGCTTGATTCCCGGCTGGAACGAGGGCACCAATCAATGTTGTGGCCGTTGGATGCCGGATGGGCACTTCTTTGTCTTCCTTGTGGACGATCAGATATGGGCACTCGATGAGCGGCACAAGCTGTTCACCAGGGCATCTTCCGTTCCTATTCAGCTAACAAATGGGCCCCTGATTTGGGGGCCGCCCATTCCGAGTAAGGATGGAACCAAAATTTTCACGGACGGGGAAATTCTCCGGGGCGAGCTGTCGCGGATCGACCCGAAGACAGGCAACCCACAACCTTTTCTCGGCGGGATCTCGGCTGAATCCGCCACTGTCTCTCCCGACGGCAAATACGTGGCCTACGTTGCATTCCCTGAAGGAACGCTATGGAAAGCCAATCGGGATGGAACCAGCCCCATGCAACTGACTCGGCCCAAGCATCAGGTTCTCAACCCCAGATGGTCTCCGGACTCAAAGCAAATTCTATTCTTTACTGTGAGCGCCGATCATACAGAGATCCATCGCATATCTGCCGACGATGGAAGTTCTCAATGGTTGTTATCAGAAGACGGTGCAATTAGGAATGATCCGAACTGGTCTCCCGATGGAAAGAGAGTTCTCTTCTATCAAGCCTCTTCCACGCGCGACAAAGGAGACCTGCGCATTGTCGACCTCAGTACTCAGCAGGAGACCATTCTGCCCGACTCGCAAGGCAAGTGGTCGCCGCGCTGGTCTCCCGATGGTCGATACATTGAGTCGTTTTCCAGACCAGGTGTCGGCCATCTCTGGGTCTTTGACCAAAAGCTCCGTCGATGGTTCGATCTGCATCCGGACGGCGAGGTCGATTATCCGAATTTCTCCCATGATGGCAAATTCATCTACTTCTTACGCCTCAGGCCGGAACAGAGCGTGTTTCGAATACCGGTGACTGGGGGCAAGGAAGAGCGCGTGGTGAATCTGAACAACTTGCATGTGACAGGCTACCTCGGAGTTTACATGAGTCTCGATCCCAGCGACGCTCCGCTGGTGATGCGCGACGTCGGGAGCGACGACCTCTACGCGCTTACCTTTGAGGAGAAGTAGCCGCCTGGTCCAAGGTGGCCACTTCATCGTTAGAAATTACCCGTTGTCAGCTCATAGGGCGTACCGCCGCTGTTGTTTGGCCCGCCGCATGATCGCCTCCCGATCCGACTGCGCGTAGAGATCGAGCGTGGTCTGGATCCTTCCGTGGCGCAGAATTCCCTGCACAGTTTTCGGGTTCTCCTTCCTCTTATTCACAAGCCAATTGGAGAGTGAATGGCGGAGGTTGTGAAGCCCGACGCTCCCCGTCTGCGATCACAACACCAGCCCGCTTCGCGGCAGGCCGCAGGTGATCGGCATCGAACTCGGCGAAAGGTTCCTCAAGATTATCTTCGACAACGCGCTCCGGCAGGGTGTAGAGGAGGTCTACGTGACGATCTTCCCGCACAGCGCGGACCAAGAACGACTCATTCGCCTCCTCCAAGAATTAGGCTTCTCCCAACACGGCACAAAGACCGGGCAGTACGGGACGGAACTCGTTCTGGTCCGAAACATGACGCCAGCATTCGACGTTGCCGCGCCAGCCCTCACGTTCCCCCACATCAGCATGAATGGGGAGAAGGAGCCCTTCGTCCTTGTAGGCAGTGCGATCTCCCTCGCCTTCTTCCTAACGTCAATCTCGATCTCACATTTGTCGTATTTGCGTGAGGGTGAAGCGAGGTCGATGTGGCATTTCGGCAGAATCGACATGGGCATCGTCGGCGCGATCTGCACGGTGTCGGTGTTTCTGTTTCTCGTTTCGATTTGGGTTCTTCGGTTCTTCTGCGTCACTAGCGCGTTCCGGCTGAATTGCCTGCCAACCGGACATTACTCAAAATTGGAGTCTGTCCGGATCGACCACCGAAAGACGGAGAAGCCGGTTTCACATTGTGCCGGCATGTCCTTCGCCTCAAGCAGACCGGAGTTGCGGCCAAAGCTGCAGGTTACTCATCGCGCAGTGCATTCATGGGGTCGATCCCCGCAGCCCGTCGTGCCGGCAGATAGGAAGCCAGCAGTGCCGTAGCCGAGAGAACAGCAGTCACCGCGGCAAGGACGGAGAAATCCAACGCACCAACGTCGTAAAGTGTGCTCTGCATAGTGCGGCCCACCAGCACGGCGCCGCCGATTCCCATCGCTAATCCGATCAAGGCAAGAAATGCCCCCTCGCGGACAATGAGGCCGGTGACGTTGGCGCGGCTGGCGCCGAGAGCGATGCGCAGACCGATCTCCTGCGTGCGCTGGGAAACAGTGAAGGCCATGACGCCGTAAATGCCGACCGCCGCGAGCAGTAGCGCAAGTGCGGCAAACCCGCCATACATCAGCAGAGTAAACCGGTCCCCGACGAGCAGACTTTCCTTCACCTCATCCATCGTCTGCACCTGTGCCAGAGCGATCTGCGGGTCAACGGAGTGCACTGCTCCGGCGACACTACGAGCCATCGCTGCCGGATCGTTGGCTGTGCGGACGCCGATGGTGACGCTTGGTAAAAGAGACTGCGAAAAGGGCACGTCGATCTCAGGTTGATCCTGGCGAAGGCCGAACGACCTCACGTTGTGAAAGACACCGACGATCTGCCAATTGACGAGAGGGCCTAGCTTAGGCAAGCCGGGGATGATCTGCTCGATAGAGAGCCGTTGGCGGAGCGGGTCCACTCCTTTCAGATATTCGCGCACAAACTCCTCGTTGACTACGGCGACCCGCACGCTTGTTGCGGTGTCCTGATCGGTAAATGAGCGGCCTCGAATGAGACTGATGCCAAATGTCTTGAAGTAATCTGACGTGACCGACTGAAATGGAGCTGAGGGGCGCTGGGCGAAATCGACTACCGGCTGACCCAGCACGGAGAAAGGCATTCCGTCGCTGGTACCTCGCAGGGGAGTGCCCGTTACGACCGCAGCCGCCGAGACCCCTGGGAGCGCACGGATGCTACCGAGTATCTGACGATAATAGGAATCGATTTGGGCGGGGTCCTTGAAGCGCCCGTCAGCTTGCGCAAGATCGAATTTGAGCACATGGTCGGTGCGCAGACCAAGGTCGACGTGGGCCAGGTTCCAGAAGCTATGCAAGGCGAGCCCCGCGCCGGCCAGCAGAGGCAGGGCCAGAGCAAACTCTCCGATGACCAGGACACGACGCAGCTTGTTGTGAGAGGCGCTACCGCCAGATCGGCCACCCTCTTTGATTGCTTCAGCCGGATCGACGCGCGATGCGTACCACGCGGGAGCGCAACCGAACAGCAGTCCACAGAATAGGGTGGCCACCAATGTCGTTGCCAGCACGGGAAGGTTCAACTGCAGACTGGCTTCGGCAGGCAGAGTGCCTGGTGGCATGACTGCAACGAGACCGCGCAGTAGAACAATGCCAAGTGCGCACCCCAGCCCACCACCGATGAGCGCCAGAACAGTGCTCTCCGTGAGGAACTGAGCGAAGACCTGTCCACGCGTTGCCCCCAGCGAACCGCGGACAGCAATCTCCTTTTGGCGTGCTGTCCCTTTGGCCAGCAGTAGATTGGCCACGTTGACACAAGCAATCAGAAGCACAAAGCCAACGGCCCCCAACAGCAGCCAAAGAGTATGGATTCTCTCCTTAGGCAAGAAGTCGTTTTGGAACGGATCGACAATCGCACCCCACCCACTGTTGCTCTTCGGGTTTTCGGCAGCAATGCGGGCCGTTACGGCGTCCATATCCGCCTGGGCCTGTTGGATCGTGACGCCGGGCTTTAGTCGCGCCATCGAGATAAGCCAGTGATAGTCGTGGTTAATCTGATCCGGCATGAAGGCCAAGGGCGTTGTTAGTTGTTGGTCATAGCGGTCCGCAATGCCCGCAGCCAGAACGCCCACTACGGTGTAGGGCTCGCCGTTGATCCGCATCTGCTCACCGATGATGTTCTTGTTCGTTCCCAGACGGTCCCACAGCTTGTGTGTGAGGATCACGACATGATCCCTGCCTGGAATTCCCTCTTCTGGCAGGAAATCGCGACCCATCATGAGGGGGAATCCCATCATCATGAAATAGCCGGGCGTTGTGCGATTACCATTTACTTGCTCGGGCTGGTCTCTTCCGGCCAGATTAAAGTTGCCTCCGGTGACCGCGCAGATGTTTTGGAACGACTTATTCTGACGCTGCCAGTCAAGGAAATCGCCCGCGGACATTCCGTTGCGGCCGCCCTGGATCTTGGACCAGACCATTACCAACTGGTCGGGATGAGGAAGCGGCAGTGGTGCAAGCAGGGTGGAATAAACCGCCGTGTAAATCGCCGTCGTGGAACCAATCCCTAGAGCAAGTGTGATGACTACCGCCACGGTCAGGCCTGGATTTTTGCGCAGCATGCGTAGGCTGTAATGAAGATTCTTAAGCAGATTGTGCATGGGGCCGCTTCTCCGCAACGGTGGAATCGGATTCTCCGGAATGATTCAGAGCAGTTTCGATGCCAAAGATTGGGAGGCGTTTCGTCTGAAAAGAGCAATGGTTTGTTCACGACGTCAGGCGAAGCCGGACGAGCCATTGTTCGCAATCGCAGAGCCGTGTGCGAATCCGGACAAATCATCGTGGTGACGGGCAGTGCAAAACTGGCCACTCACCAACGTTCACTTCACGAGGAATCACGGAGCGCGCTTATTCTCATGGTCGCGGTCGAGTCACCCGCGACCCGGAAGTAGCACCAAAACGGGTCAGTTCCGAGTTGGCCACCAACCAGACACAACGAGAAGAATCGGCCTATCCGGTATAGTCAGTCTCGCAGCATGGACCGCCCGCACGCGCGTGAAGCGTTAATCGAACGACGGCGGGTACGAACTGCCGCTCCTCTGGTGTCGCCATGAGAATCGGGATGCAACGCAGTCTGGCCAGATCACTGATGAAGTCGACCTCACGGTTTCTGCCGGTCTTGCTTTCTGGAATTCTGTTCTGGCCCATAGCGGTTCACTCTCAGGGATCGGCTCAAGATTTCACATGCGAAGACGGAAATGGCGATTACAGCACTCTGAAGTGGTGGAACTCGTCGTCGATGCCGCTGGAAAGGTTCGCTCTGCAAAGATAATCAACGGGACTGACAACCCTTTGGTTGAAGCCTCCGCGGGATGGCAATTCATTCCCGCATTCCGCAACGGAAGCCCTGTTGCATGCCGTTTCAGGCTCAGCGTGTGGGCTCTGAAATAGACGCGCATTACACCAATGCAGCCGTTCTGGGTGTGTCACCCTCAAACCGGAAGGAGCCCCAAAATCAGGCTATTTCCCAATCTCGTCAGGATTCAGCCACAACTTCTATTTGAGTTTGAATGCCGCCAATCCCAGACGAACCCTGCAATGAAAGCTGGCGGCATCAGCCACAACGCAGGATATAGGCCCCCGGCTACAGCTCCCAATCCAGGATGTGCTGGAGCCCAGAAGAAACGGACGTAGAGCCAAAGGGCGACCAAGAATAACATCGCGAGACATGAGGCGAGACCGACACCAAAGATGATGCTGCGTAGTAATCGCAGGAGCATCTTCATTTGGCCTCCGCTCCGTTCATCATAAGACGAGAGGTTCAATTCCCCGGCGGCTCTGAAGCCACAATCGGGCAGGATTGCGGGGTTCCGGGTGGATGACCATCAACCCGGACATAACCGTGCGCCGTGAAAGGCGCTGGACCACAGTGGGTGCAAATCCCACCCGGGAAC
>CAZMNG010000183.1:0-7252 GCA_964567505.1 uncultured Chthoniobacterales bacterium | reverse complement strand
GGGCTGGCGCGATGGGCTGACCGTTCGGCGTGATTTCATCGAGCGTGTGAGAGAGTTGCTGCCACGATTTCGCCGGCTTTTGCCCGATCCGGCATTGACCGAGCCATGTCCCGAAATCCGGCCTCTCAGACGCCGGAGCCGAAGAAAGCTGTTCCCAAAGTCTGTCAGCCGTCTTCAGAGCGACACCGGGCAACAACCGCGCAATGCGCTTGAAGGCAACCTCGTCCGACGGGTTCACCGCAAATTTCATAAATGCTGCCACGTCCTTGACATGGGCTTGCTCGAAAAATCGCAAGCCGCTCGTAATCGCGAATGGAATGCCGGCCCTGGTCAGCGCGAGCTGCACTTCGAGAGATTGAAAATGCGCACGGTACAAAACCGCGATCTCGTTCAACTCGATCCCTTCGCCCTGTAATTCCAGGATCCGCTGCGCCACGAACGCCGCCTGTTGATTGTTGTCGTACAAAGCGACGAGGGCCGGTTTGATGCCCGATCCATCTCGATGCGCTCGCAACGTCTTATGGAACTGCTTCCTGTTCTCGCGTATCGAAGCGTTCGCGAGCTCGACGATTTCAGGAACGCTCCGGTAATTCGTCTCGATCCGATAGACCCGCGCGTCCGGGTAGCGCTTCGGGAAATCGAGAATGTTCTGGTAGTTGGCGCCGCGCCAGGAGTAGATCGACTGCGCGTCATCGCCGACGACCATGACGCTCCTGTGATGTCTGCCGAGCAGATCGATCAGGTCCGATTGCAGCCGGTTGGTGTCCTGATATTCGTCGACGAGGATGAATTGAAAATGGCGCTGGTAAAGCTCTGCAACTTGTTCGTTCTCGCGAAACAACGCCACGGTCTTGACCAGCAGATCGTCAAAATCCACCACGTTCGCGGCCTGTTTTCTTTCCGCGTACTTTCCGCGGAGATAATCGATCTGGTTCGTCAGCGGCCCAAAGCGCATGTACCTCTCGGCAATCACCTGTTGTACCGGGCGATTTGTGTTCAGCGCAAAACTGAAGATGTCGCCCAAAACTTCCGCCGTCGGAAACTGGACCTGTTTTTTATCGATCCCCGATGAGTCGATCACCGAAGCCAGCAAATCTTCCTGATCCTCACGGTCCATGATCGAAAACCCTGCTCGGAGTCCGATATCGCCGACATGCCGCCGCAAAATGCGGTTCCCGATCGAATGGAACGTTCCGCCCCAGATGGCGCGCGTTTCCAACGGGACAAGCTCGGCAACTCTTGCGAGCATTTCTCGCGCTGCCTTGTTGGTGAATGTCAGCAAAAGAATGGAACCGGGTTCAACTCCGTTGTCCAGCAACCATGCGACACGATAGGTCAGCGTCCGCGTTTTTCCGCTGCCGGCGCCCGCCAGAACCAGGGCCGGGCCGGGTCCGGAGGTAACGGCCGCGTATTGTTGGTCGTTCAGCTCAGCCCGATACTCGATCGCACTCGCCGTGACCGAATCGATTCTCTTAAGCTGATATTCGCGACCCATGGCGTCGGGACAGAAGCGGACTCGCTCTCAACCCCCAAGGTACGCTTCTTTCACGAGATTGTTCACACGCAGTTTCGCCGACTCATCTTCAAGGATGATTCGCCCAGTCTCCAGTACGTACCCATAGTCGGAAACCTCGAGAGCAAGATTCGCGTTTTGTTCCACCAGCAAGATCGTAATTCCGAATTGCTTGTTAATCTCTACAATCTTCGAAAAAATGGTTCGGACAAGAATCGGGGCGATCCCAAGGGATGGCTCGTCCAGCATCAGGAACCGCGGCTTGGACATCAGCGCCCTGGCAATCGCCAGCATCTGTTGCTCCCCACCGCTCAACGTCCCGGCCATCTGTTTCTCCCGTTCTTTCAGGCGCGGGAAAATTTCGAACATCTGACCAAAATCCTTTTTGATTTCCGCCGCTCCATGACGCCGGTAAGCGCCCATTTGAAGATTTTCCAAAACCGTCAAATTCGAAAATATCATCCGGCCCTCCGGTACCTGCGTTATCCCCATCCCGACAATCCGGTGAGGCGCCTTGCTCGTTATCTCCTGCCCTTCGAAAAGGATCTTCCCGTGCCGGACGCGAAGCAGGCCTGAAACTGCTCGCAAAGTCGTCGATTTCCCGGCTCCATTGCTCCCGACTAATGTGACGATTTTTCCGGTCGGAACCGACAAGGAGATTTGGTGCAGGGCAACAATTGACCCGTACGCGACTTCCAACTCCTGGATTTCCAGCATCACGGATTTAAGCACTCAAGCCAGGAAGAACTCAAGCGCTCAGCCTGCGTTGCTCACATATCCGTAATTTTCGCGCTACGGGTTCTCGCCCAGATACGCCTCAATCACCTTCGGGTCGCATCGAATCTCTTCCGGCGGCCCCTCCGCGATCTTCACTCCGTAATCGAGAACATAAATTCTCTTGCAGATGCCCATGACAACCCGCATGTCGTGCTCGACGAGGAGAATCGATATTCCGAACCGTTCCTGGACAAATTCGATCAGCTTCATCAGACCGCTCTTTTCCGTCGGTGTCATCCCGGCTGCAGGCTCGTCAAGCAGCAGCAATTTCGGCTGCGTTGCAAGGGCCCGAACGATCTCGAGCCGGCGCTGGTCGCCGTAAGGCAGGCTTTTGCACATTGCCTCGCGATGCCGGCCGAGGTTGAATATTTTCAAAAGTTCGATCGCTCGCCTTTCGATCTCGGCCTCTTCAGCGACGAAAGCAGGACCACGAGTCAAGGCATGCACCGGCCCATGTTTGAGATGGATATTGAATGCCGCTCTGACGTTGTCGAATACGGTTAACGAACCAAAAAGCCGGATGTTCTGGAATGTCCGCGCGATGCCTCTCGCGGTAATTGCATATGGCTTGAGCCCGTTGAGTCGCTCGCCGGCCAGTCGCACCTCGCCCTCAGTCGGCTGGTAGACGCCCGTAACCATATTGAACACGGTCGTTTTCCCGGCCCCGTTTGGACCAATCAAACCGACGAGTTCGCCTTTGTTGACTTCCATTTCAAAACTCGAAACGGCGGTAAGCCCACCGAACCGAATCGTGCACTTATCCAGTTTCAAAAGATTTTCCATCAATCGACCCTCGAACGTCCAAGCCACTTCTTGAACGCGGTTCCATCGCCGAAGAGACCCTGCGGGCGAGTGAGCATCATAATGATCAACAGCAACGAGTACGGTATGAGCCGGTTTTCCAAAAGTCCTCGGTACATGTCAGGAATAAATGGAGTGTGGGCGAGCGAACGAAGCAGCTCCGGCAAAATCGTCAGCAGGATCGCCGCGACAATGACCCCACTCGTGTTCCCCATCCCGCCCAGAATCACGATCACAACGACATCGACTGACACATAAAAATTGAAGCCGTCCGGCGTAATATACTGCCTCAAATGCGCAAAGAGCGCCCCGGCGACCCCTGCGAAAAAGGAGGCCACGACGAAAGCGACTACCTTGTACCGCGTGGCGTTGATACCCATCGCTTCTGCCGCAACTTCATCGTCGCGAACCGTGAGGAATCCGCGCCCGTAGGTTGAGTGGACCAGATTGACGACAACATAGACGCAAAGAATCGCAGACCCAAAGGTCCAAAAGAGATTCGTATAAAGCGGGATCCCGTTAAAGCCACGTGCTGCGCCCAGGAAGTCCGTGTTTAATATGACGACCCGGATGATTTCACCGAACCCGAGCGTGACAATCGCGAGATAATCCCCTTTTAGTCGAAGCGAAGGAACGCCGACAGCGAACCCGGCAATCGCCGCGAGAAGCCCGGCAAACAACATTGAAAAAAACATGGTGGTATTGGTCGCCAGCGGGCTGTCCGAACCACCAAGTATTCCAAACGCGACCGGGTCCAGATATTTGGACCAGGTCGCAGATGCGTACGCGCCGATCGCCATAAACCCGGCATGACCGAGAGAAAACTGCCCCGTGTAGCCATTCACGAGATTCAGGCTCGTCGCGAGGACGATATTGATGCCGATCGACATTATAATGTCGTAGTAATACGCGAAGTTCCCCGCGATGAGTTTTTCGCCCAAGAGCGAGACGCAAAGGCAGATAACCAAGAGAAGCGTCAGGATGATCAGGCGCCGGCTCATACCTTCTCTTGCTCGATCCGGCCCAGAATTCCGTTGGGTTTCAACAGCAGAATGATAATTAAAATGGCAAACGCAATCGCGTCCCGCCATTGCGGGAACCCGATTGCTACGACCAGAGTTTCCAGGATTCCGATGATCAAGCCCCCCAGCGCCGCGCCTGGAATATTGCCGATTCCACCAAGAACCGCCGCGACGAATGCTTTTATCCCGGGCAGATTTCCCATTAGCGGGGAGATCGACGGAGAATCCATCGAGACCAGGATTCCCGCCGCACCCGCCAGAGCAGAACCGA
Organism: uncultured Chthoniobacterales bacterium; assembly: GCA_964567505.1. Classification (GTDB taxonomy): domain Bacteria; phylum Verrucomicrobiota; class Verrucomicrobiia; order Chthoniobacterales; family JAFAMB01; genus JAFAMB01. The sequence goes on along the minus strand of CAZMNG010000183.1, from coordinate 2,868 downwards.
GCGCGAATGTGAATGAGATTACCACATCGTTGTTGACCCCCATGATCGAACACGCGGTCGGGTTAAGCGACAGCGCACGCATCGCCAGACCAATCTTAGTCCTCATGACGATTAACCGCAGGACGATCAGCAGAATAATCGTCGCGGCGATGATTGCCACCTGGGTCGTGAGAATCGTGAGACTGCCGAGACCGTCAACCAATTGGACTGGAATCAATTGCGGGAACGCTTGCGGCTCGGCACCAAACCGGTATTGCGTCACGTTTTGAATGAGGAGCGAAACGCCGATCGCAGTGATTAACACGTTTAACCTGGGTCGTTCCCTCAACGGCCTGTACGCGAATCGCTCGATCAGCACGCCAATCACCGCGCAAATCGCCATCGACAGCAGCATGATCAGCCCCGCACCAGACAAGATAAACAACGTGTTTTGCGGCGTGAAGGTATCAATGTCGCCAAAATGGAATACGTGAGCAAAAAACGGCGCCAGCAGGAATCCGGCATAAGCGCCGAGCATATAGACATCGCCATGGGCAAAATTGATGAATCGAAGGACGCCGTACACCATCGTGTAGCCGAGCGCGATCAAGGCATAAATTGAACCCAGCGAAATGCCGTTCACCAGTTGTTGAAGCACCTCAATGAGTCTGTCCATCTGCGCGAATGTTTACGGGCTAACCTGTTGCACCATCTTTAATGCGCCGTTTTCGATCTTTAGAATCACTCCAGACTTTGCGGCGTTACGATTTTCGTCAATCGAAATTCGCCCGGTCACTCCCTCGAAATCGTGAGTCTGCGCCAGGGCGTCCCTGATTTTTGCCGGGTCCGTTGATCCGCCTCGTTGCAACGCCTGAGCCATCAAGTGCGCGCCGTCATACCAGAGCGCCGCGAGGGCATCCGGAACTGACCCGTACTTTGCACGATAATCTTGAACGAACTTCTGCACTCTGGGATTCGGATCGTCAGCCGAGAAGTGGTTGGCGTAATAGTTCCCGTCCGCACTCTTGCCGGCGATCTGAATGAGCGCCGGGCTGTCCCAGCCTTCACCGCCGACAAATGGGCAGTTGATCCCGAGTTGTCTCGCCTGGCGCAGAATCAATGCAGCTTCGGTATAGTAACCGGGAAGAAAGATCACGTCCGGATGCACCATTCTGGCTGCAGTTAGCTGGGTCCGAAAGTTAGTGTCCCCGCTGCTGTAGGAATACTTGCCTGAAATTCTCGCTCCGTTTGCGACGAAGTATTGCCGAATCGCGTCGGTCAGGCCGACGCTGTAATCTTGTTTGACGTCCGTTATCACGATCGCCTGCTTCGCCTTGAGTTGGTCCAGTGCAAACTTTGCCATGATTCGGCCCGTGAACGGATCCACAAAACAACTGCGGAAAATGTAATCGCCGATCTTCGTGATTGCGACGTTGGTTGCCGAAGGGGTCAGCATCGGGATTTTTGCCGCCTGTGCGATAGGGGCCCCCTCCATCGTCGCCGAAGAGGTCAGGTCACCGAGGATCGCGGAAACTTTATCCTGAGAGATGAATTTCCGGAGGATGGTCGCCGTTTCACCCGGTTTGGATCCGTTATCCTCCATTATAAGATCGATCTTCTGACCCAAAACACCGCCGGCGCGATTGATTTCTCCGACGGCGAGATCGGCTCCCTGCTTGCTCGATACTCCAAATGTAGACAACTCACCGGTCAAACAGGTTACAGCCCCGATTTTGATTTGAGCAAAAACAGGCTGAATCCAGTAACCAAGCAGCGCAACCACCCAGAGAGACACACAAACTCTCTTCACACTCGAAATGAATCGCATTCCCTCAGACCTTTCTCACCCTCTGTCACGAACATCAATCGGGATTGATTTTCTCAAAGTATTGAACCGCCTGATTTTTGATTTCCATGATCACAGCGGGCTTCGACGCGTTCCGCTTCGTGTCAATGGTGATATTGCCCGAGACGCCGGGATAATCTTTTGTTGATGCAAGTGCTTCGCGAATTGCCGGCGGATCGCTCGAACCGGCTCTCCTGATCGCGTCTAGAACAACCCTTGCCGCGTCATAGCCGAGTGCCGCGAAATTGTCCGGCAGCGTCCCGAATTTAGCCCGGTATGTCATGTCAAAATCTTGCACGACCGGGGCCGGATCGCTTGCTGAAAACTGGTTTGAAAAATAGCATCCGTCCGCCGCTTTGCCGGCCAATTGAAGCAAGGTCGGACTGTCCCACGCCTCACATCCAAGGAATGGAATCGTCAGGCCAAGCTGGCGTGCCTGTTTCAAAATGAGGCCGACTTCCGGATAGTATCCAGGGACAAAGACCACCTCCGGAACTGCTGCCTTAATCGACGTCAATTGCGCACGAAAATCAGTGTCGCCGCTTTCGTAGCTTTGCTCACGGACGATCTGACCGGAGCCACTGGTAAAGGTCTCTTTGAAAAAGCCGGTTAGTCCGACGCTGTAATCCTGCTTTGTGTCCGTCAGGGTCGCGGCCGTTTTCGCATGTAGATTTTCCAGCGCGAACCGCGCCATCAGCCGCCCCTGGAATTCGTCGATGAAACAAACTCGAAAAATGTAATCCCCGATTTCTGTCACTTTGGGGTTGGTGGCCAGTGGAGACACCATCGGAATCTTAGCGGCCTGCGCAATCGGACCACCTTCGAGCGTCCCGGAAGAAGTCAGATCGCCAATGATTGCGACCACCTTGTCCTGCGTGACGAATTTTTGGATGATCGTTGCGGTCTGTCCCGGTTTCGACTGGTTATCCTCTGTCACGAGTTCGATCTTTCGCCCGAGCACGCCGCCATTCCCGTTGACCCGCTCAACCGCCAGCTGGATTCCCTGGTGACAGGGCGTTCCGTACCCGCCGATCGCCCCTGTC
>CAZMNG010000182.1:0-7260 GCA_964567505.1 uncultured Chthoniobacterales bacterium | reverse complement strand
TTACGCAGTCACCGCGTGCTGCCGGCTGATGAATCGGGTCTTCACCGGAAGCTTAGTCGCAGCCAGGCGAAGCGATTCACGCGCAACGGATTCGGTGACTCCGTCCAGTTCAAAAAGTATGTTGCCAGGCCGAACCGTGGCGACCCAGAACTCAGGATTCCCTTTTCCTTTACCCATTCGCGTTTCCGGCGGTCGTTTGGTCACCGACTTGTCCGGGAATATTTTGATCCAGAGTTTCCCTTTTCTCTTCATGTTACGAGTCAACGCAACACGCGCCGCTTCGATCTGAGTGTTCGTGAGCCAGGCCCGGTCCAGCGTCTGTAAGGCGTATTCGCCGAAGGCGATCGAGATATTTCGAGTGGCGTTCCCACTGCGATTTCCCCGTTGCGTCTTACGGTACTTCACCCTTTTTGGCATCAATGGCATACTCGATCTCTCCGGTAAAAGTTATCTGGCGCTCGCCGGCGCATGTTCACGCGTTCCGCCTTCGCGCTTTTGGGGTTGTTCGGTGACGACCAGTTCCGGTCGGCAGATCCAACATTTCACGCCGATCTTGCCGTAAACGGTGTTCGCTTCGGCGAACCCGTAATCGATCGGAGTACGCAAGGTGTGCAGCGGGATTTTTCCTTCCCGATACCATTCTGCACGCGAAATTTCGGCGCCACCCAGGCGACCCGAACAGCGGATTTTGATCCCCAGAGCCCCGAAATCCATCGTCGTCTGCACAACTTTCTTCATCGCGCGCCGAAACGAAATGCGACGCTCGATCTGCAGAGCAACGTTTTCGGAAACCAACTGCGCATCCAGCTCGGGGGTCTTGATCTCCTGGATATCGATCTTGACCTGTTTCCCGCTGGACATGCGCGTGATCTCTTCGGTCATCTTCTCGATCTCGGCGCCTTTGCGTCCAATGACGATTCCGGGCCGAGCGGTGAAGATGGTGACCCGGATGCTGTTCCACGCTCGTTCAATGACGATTTTCGAGACAGCCGCCATCGCGAGCTTCTGCTTCACGAACCGGCGAATCTGCAGATCGGCATGGAGAAATTCCGGGAATTCCTTCGTCGAGGCATACCAGCGCGACCGCCATTCCTTGTTGAGCGCGAGCCGGAATCCAATCGGATTAACTTTCTGTCCCATATTTACTCTTTCTGTTCTGTCGGCTCGGGCCTGGTCGCCGGCTCAGTGGAACCAGCCGGCGCATCGACCTTTGTTGCATCCGGTTCAACCTCAGAAGCGACCTCAGCAACCGGCTCAGTCGCAGACTGTTGCGCCTTTGCTTTGGATTTCTTTCCGGTGCTGCCTTCACGGGCGGCTTGGGAGCGTTTCGGGCGCTTTCCGGGCGGCTCCGGGACCAGTTCGTCGCTGAGCACGATGCGAATATGGCTCGTTCGTTTTCGGAGCGGACTGGCTCCGCCGCGAGCCCGAGCGCGGAACCGCTTGAAGGTTGGGCCCTCGCCGACGACAGCCTCTTTCACCAGCAGCGTGTCGACCCGAAGAGCAGCGTTGTTTTCGGCGTTTGCGATCGCGCTCTTCAGCGTCTTCTTCACGATCTCGGCCGCCTTCTTCGGGCTGAACGTTAACAGGTCGAGTGCAGCAGAAGCCGAATGACCCTGGATCTCCCGAGTCACCTCACGCGCTTTGAACGCCGAGATTCGTGCATATCGATATGTGGAGGTTATCTGCATCACTATTTCGTCGGAATCAGACGCTCCTTATTTCGCCACCTTCGCGGTGTGAGCTCCATGTTTCTTAAAGGTTCGGGTAGGTGAAAATTCGCCCAGCTTATGCCCAACCATGTTTTCGGTCACAAACACGGAATTGAAAATTTTGCCGTTGTGCACCAAAAACGTGTGACCGACAAAATCAGGGGTAATCATGGATCGGCGCGACCAGGTTTTGATTGGTCTTTTTGCGCCGCTGGCCATCTTCTCGACTTTTTCGAGAAGCTTGACGTCCACGAATGGACCTTTTTTTAACGATCTACCCATAAATTACTTCGCCTTCTTCCTGCTCTTTCTGCGCTCGACGATCACGGAATCGCTTCCTTTGTGTTTCCGGCGGGTTTTAAACCCTTTCGACAGCTGGCCCCAGGGGCTGACCGGGTGATGGCGACCGCCACCGCCCTTGCTCTTGCCCTGACCGCCACCCATTGGATGGTCGATCGGGTTCATCGCCATACCGCGAACATGCGAACGGCGTCCGAGCCAGCGAGAGCGCCCGGCCTTACCGCTGGATACGTTCATATGCTCGACGTTGCCGACCTGGCCGATGGTGGCGTAAGCATTCTCATGGATCCGGCGAACTTCGCCCGACGGCATCCGAACGAGCGCATAACCGGCTTCGCGGTTGTTAAGAACTGCTTGCTGCCCGGCGCTCCGTGCGACTTGGCCGCCTCTGCCCGGCACGATCTCGACGTTGTGAACCACCGTTCCGAGCGGGATCGACTTCAATGGAAGCGCATTCCCGAGGTCCGGAGCCACGTTATCGCCGGCAATCACGTGCGCACCAACATTCAACCCGTTCGGGGCAAGAATATACGTCTTTGCACCACCGGGATATTCGAGCAGCGCAATCCGAGCCGAGCGGCCCGGATCGTATTCGATCGCGGTGACGGTTGCTGCAACATCTCGCAGTTTCCGTTTAAAATCGATTATCCGGTATTTTCGTTTATGGCCGCCACCGATGTGACGCGATGTCAGTCGTCCTCGATTGTTGCGTCCCCCGGTCCGTTTACGAGGCTCCAGCAGAGATTTCTCCGGCTCTTTGTTCGTGAGCTCCTCAAACCCTGGAGTCTGTTTGAAGCGCTGAGCCGGAGTAAGCGGTCTGAAATTTTTTAGTGCCATGGTTTCGCCCTCGTGCTACGCGAGGTCAATCTTCTCACCCTCGGCGAGCGTGATGATCGCTTTCTTCCAATGCGGGCGCCGGCCAAAGTCGGCTCGACGTTCCCGTTTCTTTTTGCCGGCGTATTGGGCGGTATTCACTCGGACGACCCGTTTACCGAAGATTTCCTCGATTGCCTGCTTGATCTGAATTTTGTTCGCACGCGGATCGACCCGGAAAACGTATTGGTTATGCTTTTCACCCAACAGGCTGGCCTTCTCCGAAAGCCGGATATTCTGAATCAATTTTCTAGGATCGTTCATGCCAGCCTCTCTGCCAGTTTGGCCAACGCCTCATGCGTAACGATGATCTTCTGGAACGCGAGCAACTGCTCGGTGTTCACTTCACTCGCAGTGTTCAAAAGAACCGGCCGGATGTTTCTTGCGGCCTTGTAAGTCGGCTCATCAAATTGGGTCGAAATCACCAGCACCTTCCGCGCATCGGTCAGCGATTTCAGAAACACAACAAAATCCTTGGTCTTCGGCGCGGCGACCTTGATCTCGCCGGCCACCAACACATCACCTGCCAGAATTCTGGAACTAAGCGCCTTCAGCAACGCAAGCCGTTTGACGTTCCTCGGCACCTTCTTGGAGTAATCCCGTGGCTTCGGACCGAAGACCACGCCGCCACCCGCCCATATCGGTGATGACCTGTACCCGGCCCGGGCTCGACCGGTGCCCTTTTGCCGCCACGGTTTCTTGCCGGAGTAAGCAACTTCCGCCTTGGTTTTAGTGTTCGCCGTTCCGCTTCGACGGTTCGCACGCAAAGCAACAACCGCGTCATGCAGAGCTTGCGTTCCGCGCCCGTTCTCGATCACGTCGATTTTGGCCTCTTTTGCCGCCTCAATTGTCAGCACAGTCGCGCTCATACAGGTTTCCCTCCGTTCGCATCCGGTTTCTTCTTTGCAGGTCGCAACACGACGTAACTTCCATTGGAGCCCGGCACAGCACCACAAACCAGAATGACTTTCTCCTCAGGGCGAATCTGGACGATTCTCAAATTCTGAACCGTTACCCGGTCGTCACCGAGGTGTCCGGGCATCCCCATGTTTTTCCAAATGCGTCCGGGCGTTGACCGGTTTCCGATTGCGCCATTTCGTCGATGCGTCTTGGATCCGTGTGCGGCGGGTTGACCGGCGAAATTGTGCTTCTTAACAACGCCTTGAAACCCTTTTCCCTTGGAACGTCCGATCACGTCCACAAACTCGCCTGGCTGGAATTGGTCAAGCCCGATTGTAGTCGTCGCATCTACGGCGGTCCCGTCAGCCAATCGAAATTCTTTCACGAATTTCTTCGGCTCAGAATTCGCTTTCTTAAAATGACCAACCATTGGCTTGGTGACACGCGATTCCTTTTGTGAATCAAAACCGACTTGAACCGCGAGGTATCCGTCCTTCTCTTCGGTCTTGACCTGTACGATCGCGTTGTCACCGGCTTCGATCACAGTCACCGGCGTGGCTTTTCCATTCGCATCGTACACGCGCGTCATCCCAATTTTTCGGCCTAAAAGTCCAATCTTCATTCTCTTCGGGAAGGACGGTTAAATTTTAATCGTGATATCTACCCCGGCGGGGAGATTCAGTTTTCGCAACTCGTCCACCGTCTTTGCAGTCGGCTCGATGATGTCGAGCAACCGTTTGTGCGTGCGGACTTCGAATTGGTCCATCGACTTTTTGTCGACGTGCGGTGACCGGTTCACCGTGAATTTTTCGATCTTTGTCGGCAGCGGAATCGGGCCGGCAACCTTGGCGCCGGTGCGCTTGGCGGTTTCGACAATTTCGACCGCAGACTGGTCCAGCATGCGGTAATCAAAGCCTTTGAGGCGGATGCGGATGCGTTGACCGTTCGCCATAAATCATGCTCCTTTCTGATCCAATACCGCCGCAACAATCTGGGACGGCACCGGTTCAAAATGAGACGGCTCCATCGAGTACGAAGCGCGTCCCTTCGACAGCGACCGTATCGCCGTCGCGTAACCAAACATTTCAGCGAGCGGTACCTCGGCATGAATGATAGTCGCGAAGTTTTTCGCTTCCATGTTCATGATGCGGCCGCGACGCCGGTTCAAATCGCCCATCAGATCACCCTGGTACTCCTCAGGGGTCACGCACTCCACCTTCATGATCGGTTCAAGGAGGATGGAGGTTGCCTTCCTGAACGCGTCCTTCATCGCAAAGATCGCGGCAAGTTTAAACGCCAATTCGTTCGAATCGACGTCGTGATACGACCCGTCCACGATCTCCACGTAAAAGTCGATTACCGGATAGCCGCCAATCACGCCGTTTGAAAGGGACTCTTCGATCCCTTTTTTCACCGCCGGAATGTATTCCTTCGGAATCACGCCACCGACAATCTTGTTCTCAACCGTCACCCCTTGGCCTCGATCGCGCGGCTCGACATTTACAACGACATGCCCGTATTGACCGCGACCGCCGGACTGCTTGATTAATTTGCCTTCGCCGGTCGCTTTCTTCGTGATCGTTTCTCGATACGCAATTTGCGGTTTGCCGGCGTTCGCATCGACTTTAAACTCGCGCAGCATACGATCCCGGATGATTTCGAGGTGCAGCTCGCCCATGCCGGCAATAATCGTTTGCCCGGTGTCTTCGTGCGTGTACACGCGGAAAGTCGGATCCTCTTCCGACAAACGCTGCAGCGCGTTTGCCATTTTTTCCTGATCGAGCTTGGTTTTCGGCTCGATTGCCATCGAAATCACCGGATCCGGAAATGACGGCGGCTCCAGAAGGATCGCGCGCGATTCGTCGCACAGCGTGTCCCCGGTCGTGATGTTCTTGATTCCAACGATTGCCGCGATATCGCCCGAGTAACAGATTTCGACATCTTCGCGTTTATCCGCCTGAATCTGGATCAACCGGCTGATACGCTCGCGACGGTTTGTGCGCGGGTTGTAGACTGTGTCGCCCTTCGACAGTTTGCCGGAATAGACCCGGAAAAATACAAGTTTACCGACGAATGGATCGCTCCAGAGCTTGAACGCGAGCGAACAGAATTTCGCGTTATCGTCGGTGAGCGCGAGCGCCTCTGCGCCCGTGTCGGGGTCAATCCCTTTTGCCGGGGGGATATCGAGGGGGCTTGGAAGATAATCGACGACCGCGTCGACGAGGTATTGAACTCCTTTGTTCTTAAATGCAGAACCGCCGGCTACCGGGATAAATTGATTAGCGATGGTAAGCCGGCGGATTCCCGCTTTCAGGTCACTTGGAGTGATCGGCTTTTCTTCGAGGAAGAGAGTTCCGAGTTCTTCGTCGAGGTTGGATACTTGCTCGACGAGGTCGTTGTAGGCCTTGTCGATCATCGCTGTATGCTCATCCGGAATGGAGGTCACCTCGTAGGTGGATCCGAACGCATCGCTGTCGGAATAAATGATCGCCTTCTTGTTAATGACATCGAGCTGACCTCTGAGGTGGTCCTCCTTGCCCAATGGAATCAGGACCGGCCAGGCGTTAGCTCCGAGTTTGGTCCGGATCTCCTTGACGACATTGTCGAAATTGGCTCCGACTTTGTCCATCTTGTTGACGAAGCAGATCCGGGGAACGTTGTACTTGTTTGCCTGGCGCCACACAGTTTCGGTCTGCGGCTGCACACCCGCCACGCTGTCGAAGACGAGGATCGCTCCGTCCAAAACGCGCAATGAGCGCTCGACTTCCGCAGTGAAGTCGACGTGCCCAGGAGTGTCAATGATGTTGATCCGCTGTGCCTGGCCTTCAAAAAGTTTAAATACGCCTCCCTCCTTGCGCTGATTCCAGAAACAGGTCGTCGCGGCAGATGTGATCGTAATGCCGCGTTCCTTTTCCTGCTCCATCCAGTCGGTCACGGTATTTCCGTCATCGACATCACCGATTCGGTGAATCATTCCGGTATAGAACAGGATCCGCTCAGTCAGAGTCGTCTTGCCGGCGTCGATATGCGCGCTGATTCCAATGTTCCGCGTACGTTCCAGGGGGTAAGCACGATTTGGAGAATTCGGATTGGTCGTCATAACACTTGCCTTCTCTAGTTCCAGAACAGATCCAGACATGTCGATTACCACCGGAAATGCGCGAACGCGCGGTTCGCCTGCGCCATTTTGTGAGTGTCATCCCGCTTTTTAATCGCGTTCCCCTGACCGGTTGCGGCATCCCTGATTTCCGCGGCGAGATTTTCCGTCATCGTCCCTCGACGATTCTTCGCAAAGGTCACCAGCCATCGCATCGCAAGGGAGACCTGCCGATCCTGCGAAACCTCAATCGGGACTTGATAGGTCGCGCCGCCAACTCTGCGCGATTTGACTTCCAGGCGGGGCTTGGCATTTTCCAGTGCCTTGAGCAGCGTGTCGAGCGGATAGCCTTGGCCGCCCGCGAGCGGATACTGGAAGAGG
>CAZMNG010000181.1:0-7260 GCA_964567505.1 uncultured Chthoniobacterales bacterium | reverse complement strand
GCAGAAATCTTCGCCCACGGCTCCGGCCCCGACTACGCGAGCCGGTGCCACCAATCCACTTTCCGGTCAAGCCGCAGGTTCACCGGAACCTGCGGGTGCGATCTCGAATAAAGATTTTCTGAGGCCACCGGCAGCGGGCTCAGTGCCGGACTCCAGCGAACAAACGAGCGACCGAGCCTCTGCGCCTGTGTCGACCGAAGCGAACGCAACAAGACCAATTACTGTTGTAGAAATCCAGGAGGCATTTCTTCCTGTGATGCTGACAGAAGTGAACGGCAAAAAAGCGAAGATTCAGGCCGTCGGTGGAGACGAGTATAATGTCTCTGTCGGAGATGAATTGAAGGGCTTGAATTACAAAGTCGCAGAGGTGCAAGTGCGCCACACGGAAGACAAAGACGGCAATCCCGTCGATGACTCCGTCGTCAAACTCCGGAACACGAAATCGGGCCATGAAGTCGAATTGATCAAAGGTGTCCCGGCGCAGGATCGGCCTCCGTACGCTGTTCTCGGTCTACCGGCGACTGACCAGACGTTGAAAGTTGAGGTCGACCAGACTTTTGCGATCCCGAGTGATCCGGGTCACACCTACAAGGTGTTGGATATTCGTCCGACGCAGGTCATCGTTAGGCGAATCGAAGACAATCGCGTGATAACTCTGGCAAAGAAACCTCACAACTGAGCATTGCATATGAGAATACCTCTTGAAGACCTATTTGAAGACATCGTCGGTAAAGCTCAGCGCGGCCTGCAGGTGAGCGACCAGGATCTCTGCCGCCGGGGTCAACTGAGCATTGAGGAACTTCGTTCTCTCAAAAAAGAATCCGGGAACCCGGAAGCTATTCGCGGTGTCGCCGCGGCTTTGAGCTTGGGAGCGAAAGCTCTGGCTGCGAGCCATGCCAGAAGCTGGTACCCGACCGATGTCCCTGAGGTCGAAGGCGCGAAGCAATTCAATAGCGCGTTGATCGATATGACTGTGAACGCCTACCTTGTTTGGAACCCTGAAACGAAAGACGCTGCCATTTTCGATACAGGGTCGGATGCGAGTGAGCTTCTGGCATGCGTCGCTTCAGCTCGGCTCACTCCGAAGTACCTGTTTCTGACCCACACTCACCAAGATCATATAGCGGATCTGGCGGCAATCGTGAAGAAGACGCACGTCGAAATTTTTTCGCCGGACCTCGAGCGATTGCCGGAAACGAAGATTGTGCGGGAGGGAGATCAGTTGCGCCTCGGAAAGCTTCGCATCGAGGCTCGTCTGACGAACGGGCATTCTCCTGGTGGCACCTCCTATATCGTTCATGGACTACAAAACACGGTCGCTGTGGTAGGGGACTCTCTATTTGCAGGATCGATGGGCGGCGCTCCGAACGATTATCAAAAGGCGCTTCGAAACAACATCGAAAAACTGCTGTCGCTGCCCGGAAACACTCTGATTTGTCCCGGCCACGGCCCTCTGACGAGTGTCGCAAATGAACGGGAGCACAACCCGTTCTTTGCACGATAGAAATGGAAGTCGTTCCGGCCAGTATCCTCGAGCCGCTCTCTCCTCGCGAGATATTTGGTACCGACCGGCTAGTTGAGGTCGATCTCGGTTCCGGGCCCGGAAAGTTCCTTGTCGAATCGGCAAGACGGTTCCCTGATCGAAACTTCCTGGGAATTGAGCGTCTGCTCGGCCGAGTCCGGAAAACATGCCGGGCCGCGTCGATGATCGGGTTAACAAACGTTCGCGTTTTGCGATTGGAATTGGATTACACAGTACGCTATCTGCTTCCGGAAAACTCAATTTCGCGGTTTCATTTGAACTTTCCCGACCCGTGGCCAAAACGAAGACACCATGCGCGTCGGGTCGTGGATGATGAGTTTCTGCAGGCAATTCACAGGAGCCTCGTGCAGCGCGGAGAACTCTGGATCAAGACCGATCACGAATCCTATTTTCAAAATATCAACCAAATTGCGACGCGATCTGACCTCTGGACTCCGCGCGATTGGCTGGAAGAAGGCTACCCCTGCACCGATTTTGAGGAACAGTTTCTCGCGCAGGAATTGCCGATTTACCGGCTCCGGCTCTGTAAGCGGAATTCCGATCCGCAATAGTTTCGAACCCTTAGTTCCCCGTCAGAGAGTGCTGTTGTCACTGCCCCTCCTTGCTTGAGATAAAAGCATTCCGGAGAAATGCCGTTCCCGTGCGGATTGGCAGTCAGTTCCGGTTTTGTTCCGTTCATGACCAGAACGGCCGGAGATAGCTTTTCGACCAGCAGGTCGCGAGGAAACCCACGGTCCCGCAGACGACCGCAGTAGACGACATCGGCGTGATCCGGCTTTAGCCCGGCCAGGATCCTTTCTGTGACGGTTGGGAGTATTACGACACGAAATCGTCCCAGGTGAACAAGGATCGAGGCTACCGAGGGCCAATGTGCCCCGGACCCGCGTTCCCTCTCGAGGTCCGCTGACGAGAGCTCGATGAGACCATCGTCGTTTGGCCCAAGACGAGGCTGATCGGACGGCTCAGCGGCTCCCGCGACGGTTTCAAAGCGCGCATCGATTGAGGGAGTGACATTATTCACCGAGACGTCGTCTCTTATTTCTCCGAGCAGCCTTCCCGCATGCGAGGGCGGATCGAGTAGGATCAGTCTCTCGAGCCGGTTAACGCCCTGGAATCGCAGGTAGGGTCCGGTGATTTCTCGCCATTCGGATAGTTTTCCGGTGTTGATAAGCCAGTCTTGCGTACCTGCATGAATGTGGACGATGTGGTCGTAGCCGGAAGCCAGCTCAGTGACTTGATCCGGAGCGGGCAGAAAGGCCGCGGAGACGTTGACACAATGTCCCGGGATCTGCGCAAGCGTGTGTAGAATCGCTAGAATTCCTTTGGTAATCAGCAAGCCACTGTTGTTGAAGCATGCGGCCAGGCCGCTCGACATGCTCCCGGCTGCAAGACTCGCGACTCCCAAAAGCATGACCGTGGTGGCCAGTGGCACCACCAGCAGGTTCGCGACAACTGAAATGAGCGATAGACGATGATCCTGCAAGATCAGGATCGGTGCGGTCGCGACCCAGCAGACGAACGAAAGACTGAACAATTCACAGACCCGGAACATCCCGTTGTGCCAGACTCGCTGCCACGGAGTCAACAATCGCCGTGGCATAAACACATCGAGCTGAAAAGGGCGGTAAATCAGATCTGCGAACGGCTTTGCCGCCGTCAAAATCGTGAACACGGCAACGAATGAAAGCTGAAATCCAACCTGATACAGTTGTTGGGTATCGTAAATCAGTATCAATACACCCGTTCCACACAGCGAATTGATCCTCGCGACAGGACGCTCGAGAGTCGCACCGGCTGCGAGGAAGATTGCCATCACCGCCGCGCGGACCGTTGCGGGGTGGAACTCGGTCAGTGCGGAATAGGCAATCGCAACAGGTATGACGGCCAGGCTGCGAGCCTGGTGCGGTAGTCGCACATACCGCAGAACGCTCCACGCCAGTCCGGTGAAAAACCCAAGCTGCAGGCCGCTCGCGGCGAAGAGATGAATTGTCCCGGTGTCTCGAAATAAGCGTTTAAGCTCGTCGCTGGTTTCGCCTCGCGCACCGAGAAACATGCCCTGAATTGTCTGCGCAACCTCAAGGTCTTCCTCCAGCCCCTCCTGGAGGGCACCGAGAATTTTGCCCCGGGCCTCAAGAGCGAAGGCTGACAACGGGTTACCCTGATTGTGCGTAGTGATGCTCACGGGTTCTTTCCCGTTGGCTCGGAAATTGAGGTAAATGGATTCCCGCCGAAGGTACGTCCCGAAATCGAACTGCCCAGGATTCATCGGGTTGGTCGGAACCTGGAATTTCCCATGCGCCGCGACGCAATCGCCATAGGAGAGAGGTTCTCCGGAACACTCCGCAGAGGCCAGAAAGTGCGCGGGGCGATTGTCAACGGATCGGACGAGAGCGACAAAGCGCTGAAAGGATTGCACCTCGCCGATCTGTGGCTCGGAGAAGATTACCAATCGCACCGCGTGTTCTACCGAGTCAAATGGCTGCTGGCGACTTCGCTCATAGCCCTGATCCGTTGCGACCTGGTTCCCGTGCCAGAATGCGAATATCACGAATACCAGAATCAAGGGAAGCCAGGTCGATCGGAATTTAAATACGGCGGGCGCCGCCAACAGAAATCCCGCGGACCAATATGGCCACCATTCCGGCTGCCGGTCCGAAGCGAGAATCCCGAGAGTTGCCGCGACGAACATCCCCGCGAACGGTGCTCGCTGCCGAAAGGGCAAAAACATGTCGTAAGATGGTTGCGACATCCGATCGAAAGAACATATATTTAAAATGTAATTTTATCAAACGAATATCAAACCGCTAGCCTCAGGCCATCGTTCGCCACCAAAACCAGTTCCACCGCCGGAAGCGCTGTGCGCGCTTCCTCCAATAGCGATTCCTCTTTCCCGTACAAATCCAGCCCCAGATGCGTGAGCAGAAGCTTCCGCACCCGTTTGTCACCCAGGAATTTCCAGAGCTCCTTCGGCGCAAAATGGGTAAGCTCGGAGATTAACAGGTCAACCGAAACCGCAAGCTGCTGTTCCAAATCGATCGGGCTGCCCAAATCTCCGGAAAACAATATCCGAAATTCGGGACTCTCAACCAAAAGACTGTAAGCCTTGAATCGTCCGGGTCCGAATTTGCGCACAAGCGACTCCAGATGCGTCGTTTCGCGTGGATGAACTTTAAGCCCGTTCAAGTCGAAGACCGATTTCGGTTCCCATGGAATAAACGCTAACTCAAACGGGACAAATTCGGCACCGAGATAGACAGCGCTCAGCCACTCCTGAAGTGGCTTGGAAAGTTCGTTCGGTAGAAAAATTGCAAGTGGTTTCTGGCGATCCAGAATCCACAATGCCTGGATCAGCATTGGCAATCCGCCAGTATGATCCGAGTGACCGTGCGTCAACAAAATCGCGTCGATTGTGTCAACCCGGATTCCCGCCTCGGTCATCGATCGGCTGCACGGTTCTCCCGCATCGACGAGAATCAATTTGTCGTTCGCCGAAAGTAGCACGCTCGAGTGCCCGTGGCGGGGAACGGGAAATCCGCACGCCGAACCGATGACGATTATTTCCGCCATTGAGGACTTAATCGTAGCGTTAAAACCTTGATGCAACAACCTTCGGACAATGTGTGTTCCCGCAGGTAATGGAGAGCTCTCCATTACCTGCGTTATGGGGAGTTTTTTCTAATGGGGAGTGGGACGGCAATAGGGCATGCTGCACCACGGCATCACGCCCTTTTCGACTCTCCATTAAGATTTGCCCTTCAGCAAGGCTAGCAGTTTGTCGGGAGGCCGGAACTTGCCTTTGCGGAGGCTCGGTGGCACAACTGCTTCGATAGCCTCCAGTTTTTCGGTAGGATCGGCTCGAACGTAGACTTCCGTCGTGGTCAGATTACTGTGCCCCAACCACAGGGAGACTTTCCGGATGTCTTGCGTTGCTTGCAGCACGATCATTGCGCAGGAATGGCGAAGGACGTGCGGACTGACTTGTTTGCCGTGCAGCGTTAAGCATTTTCGGTCCGCCGTTTCCGTGTGACGGCGCAGAACGTATGCGACTCCCCATCGGCTGAAAGGCTGACCTTGGGCGTTTACAAACAGCTCAGGCGAAGCTACCGAACCGCGGACGGCCAACCAAGCGCGGAGTGCTGCGGCCGTCGTCTTCCAAAGAGGCAAGGCACGCTCGCGACGGCCCTTGCCACGGACGCGGATACTCGCTGACCGGGGTGCCACATCGTCAAGGCGCAAGCCTGTTAGTTCCGAGACTCGGAGTCCGGCGCACACCGCGAGATGCAACATGGCCCGATCGCGGACCCCCTCCCGGGTGGATGGATCAGGAGCATCGAGCAGGGCCTGTATTTCTTCCTGGACCAGATAAGGCACCAGACGAGTGTCAGTTTTCTTGAAAGGTATCGCCAGAACGCGGCGAACTTGTTCGACTGCGCCTGGGTCACGGTACTGGAGAAACCGGAAGAACGATCGGATGGCAGCCAAGCGGATATTTCGCGTCTCCGCTGAGTTGCCACGTGTGCTCTCCAGATGTTCCAGGAAGGTGCTAATCAGAGTTGCGTCTAACTGCTCGAGCATCAGCGCCGAGGGCGCCACTTTGAGTTTCTTAGCGGCGAACTCGAACAAAGACTGAAAGCTGTAGGCATATGAGTCGCACGTGTGTTGGCTAGCGCCACGGTGGCGAACAAGATGCTCGCGGAGGAATGCCTCCATGTGCGGTGCGAGAGAACTCATGGCCTTCCTCTCTGCATGAAGCTCTCGGCGACGACGGCGATTTCGCCCAGAAGTTCTGGCGTGCTTTCCAGGTACCAGTACGTAGCATCGATGTTGACGTGACCGAGGTAGGTAGCCAAGGCTAGCATGTGCTGCCCAATTCGTTGGCGGCCAGTTGGAGACGACTCCAGTGCCCGGACAGCAAATGTATGGCGGAGCTCATGAATGCGTGGCCATCGACCGCCTGAGGGTTTGAGTCCCGCCGATTTCAATAGGGTCCGGAACACACTGTGGACCTTCCAGTACACGAGCGGTTGTCCGTCGTCCGAAACGAAGAGATGCTCGCCACCAAGTTGCGTTTCTTGACGGTGCCTCAGATAGCGGGCTAACCCCGTCACTGCGGTATCGTGCAATGGTACCAATCGGGTTTTCTGAAATTTGGTTCTACGGATCAGCAAACCGTTGGGAGTAATGTCGGAGACCAGCAGACTCAACGCCTCCGAGATTCGCAGCCCGGTTGCTGCCAACAAGCTGATGAGCGTCGCATACGTCTTGGGCTGCAACGATTCGGACGGCGGAAGCCTCATCGCGGCGAGGACAAGGCCGTCGATCTCGTCGCGCGAATAAATGTGCGGCACGCGTCGACTCTTCCGGTAGCCGAAGTGGTTCGGCGGTGGCGATTCGTGCCGAGAGTCTTCTACGCAAAGGTACTGAGCAAAACGGCAGACAGTCTGATATCGCGTGTGTCGTTGCGCGACCGATTCGGCCAAGCTGGCCCAGTCGATGGCTGTTGCCGTACGGACGTGGGTCTGATTTCGATCGGTCGCGAAGGTCGCAAAACTGCGCAGAAGATATTCTGTGTTGCTGAGCGTGAAACCGACGGCACGCCGCACGGCAAGATAGGATTCGACAGCCGTAATCATACATTTACCTCCGGCCATGGCTGGGCAATCTGTTTGAGCAGCGCGACATCCGCCTTGGCGTAGTAGGCGGTCATGTCGATGCTG
>CAZMNG010000180.1:0-7263 GCA_964567505.1 uncultured Chthoniobacterales bacterium | reverse complement strand
CGCAGTCGCGAACTTGGTGAACACCCGCGAATTTGTCGTCAGGCAGACCGACGACGCGCGGACCGGCCAGAAATTCGTCAAACAGCTCAACATCAAGGCAAATGACGCCCGGACGCGCGTCGTTAACCTTTCCGGGGGCAACCAGCAGAAAGTGGTGCTTGGAAAATGGTTCAATACGAACGGCGACATTTTCATTTTTGACGAGCCGACGATCGGCATCGATGTCGGGTCCAAGCAGGAGATTTACAAGGTGATGGTCGACCTCCTCAAACAGGGCAAAGCCATCATCATGGTCTCTTCCGACATGCCCGAAGTCATCTCCATGAGCGACCGGGTGATAGTGATGAAGAATGGTCAAACAACAGCCGAACTGACCGCCGAAAAAATCTCAGAGGAGAACATTCTCACCCATTCGATCGGAGACAAGGTCATATGATCGATGACAAATCTGCGGCACATCCGCCACCAGAAATCCAAGCCAGGCCGGCTCGAGAATCAATCTTCAATCGGCACGAGAACCTGACGGTTTTATCGATCTTTGTCGGGTTCGTCATCGTCATCGTCATTGTGCAACTGATCATGTGGGGCGGACAGAAATTCCCGACTTTCATCTCCCCGGTGAACATTTTGAATATCCTGCAGCAGGTCGGTGTGCCGGGGATTGTCGCTGTCGGGATGACGATCGTCATGATCTCCGGTGGAATCGATCTCTCGGTCGGAATGCTGGCTTCGCTCGTGTCGATCGTGACCGCGCTGGGAATCTCGAAGTGGCACTATGGTGTACTGCCCTCGATCCTGCTCGGGATCGGTTCCGCAGTCGCGCTGGAGACAGTCATGGGCTACATCATTTCCCGCACCAAGGTTGAACCGTTCATCATCACGCTCGGCGGAATGATTACCTTTCAGGGCATCGCGCTGCTCCTGTGCAACTCGCGTGAAGTGATCATGAACGGCGAACTGGACTTCTTTAAGACCAACCTTATCCAGGGAGCCAAAGACCCGGTGAGCCATCTCAACCTGATCATTCCGCCGTACGTCCTGATCTTTTTCTTTATCGCGCTCCTGGCCGGACTTCTCCTCAATTACACCAAGTACGGACGGAGGATCTACGCAGTCGGAACCAACCCAAATGCAGCCTACCTGGCCGGCATCAACGTCCAGAACATGAAACTCTCCGCGTACGTCATCATGGGATTCCTGGTTGGCCTTGGCGGTGTCATGCTGCTCGCACGGGTTAACACCGGCATCATCACACTCGGCCAAGGTCTCGAGATTGACAGCATCGCCATGGTCGTTATCGGCGGAACCGCGCTGAAAGGGGGCAAAGGCAACATCGTCGGCACGTTAATCGGTGTCTTCTTTCTCGGTTCGATCGGCAACGCTATGAACATGCTGCGGCTGCCGTCTGAAGTGCAGTTCGTTGCCAAAGGGCTCGTCGTCATCATCGCGGTCTCAGCCGGTGACGTCTCAGCCAGAATTTCCGGGTTCTTATCAAGGAGGAAAGCGCTGCGGTTGGGCGCAGCCCAGACACCGTTCGGGCGAAAGGGAGTAACGATGGAGTCAACTAAATAGTCCAATCACACACACTAGAAGATGCACACATTCGATCAAAGGAAAGGCAGATGGATCAACCGTCTGCAGCAAACATCATTGTTCGCTGGCTTTGCCGTACTGGGAGCCATCAGTTGTCTCTCGGCCACCTCAACCGCGCAGGCGGCGGAGGCCGGTAAAGGAAAAGTCATCGGGTATTACATGGATAACTCCGATGACTACTACAAAGCGGGGTTCCAGGTTTTCAAAGCCTTGGCCACAAATGCCGGGTGGGAGGTCCTGGATGTCGTCGGCCAGGGAACTGCCCCCGAACAGATTGCCGCGGTCGAAAACTTTATCACCCAGAAAGTCGACGCCATGGTCGTCGTTCAGAACTCTCCGGAAACAACTTCCGAATGTCTTAAGAAAGCGCATGCCGCGGGGATTCCGGAGTTCCATCTTACGCACAACCCGCCGAATGAGCCCGGGTTGGCCGGCTTTGCCGGATTCGACTGGGTCTACGACGGCGAATTAGCTGCCCAGTCAGCGTTGAAGCATGGCGCCAAAAAAATCATCATGATCGAAGGCAAACTGGGCCAGGGGACCGCTGCCGGGCAGACGCAGGGGTTTTTGGAAGGCTACAAGAAAGCCGGCAAAGACATCGGCAACCTCCTGGACAGTGTCGGAGTCAGAGGTGCAGGCGGCAAAGATCTGCAGGTGGTTTTCTGGGGATCAGGAGGCTGGTTTGCCGACCCGGCCAAGAAAGTCATGCAGGACGCGATTACCTCGCTTGGCGCCGACGGGTTTGACGGGGCGTATGTCCAGAACGACGAAATGATGACCGGCGCGTTGCAGGCCATGGAAGAAGCCGGCCTTGACCCGAGCAAATACTGGCTCGGCGCCAGCAACGGCAAAGAAAAATCGTGGGACTGGGTCGCGAAAGGTGAAGTCACAATGGACGTCAATCAATGCCCCACCCTCGAAGCTGACATCGCCTTTCAGCAGATCACCGCCTACTTCGACAACAAACCGTATAAAAAAGCTGTCTTCGTCAACTTCAACCCG
This sequence comes from uncultured Chthoniobacterales bacterium, assembly GCA_964567505.1. Lineage (GTDB taxonomy): Bacteria > Verrucomicrobiota > Verrucomicrobiia > Chthoniobacterales > JAFAMB01 > JAFAMB01. Next base: position 4,668 of record CAZMNG010000180.1, on the reverse strand, counting down.
TACGAAAAAGATACTCTCGACAAGAGCAAAATGATTCCCTGGATCCTCGATGACTATATGAAGAAGCGGCAGGCCAACGCCTTCAATCACGACATTAACGACCCGGCGTTCCGAGCAAATCCGGCGTACCAGTAAAACACGAACGTTCTGAAGCAAGCAGCAATCATGAGGGCCGCCGCGTAGCGGCCCTCTCTGTTTGCTACCCGGTGCGCAAATCCAATTCGCTCGAAAACAGAGTTGCGCCTTTGGTGCTTTGGTTTTAAATAGTTTCTCCTCCGATAACGGGCGCGGTTAGCTCAGTGGTAGAGCACTACCTTGACACGGTAGGGGTCACAGGTTCGAACCCTGTATCGCGCACCAGTGACAATCGCCGGGCCGCATCGCAACGCTTCGCGGGCCTTCGACCACTTCGTTGCTTGCGGACGTAAGGAATGTGGCCGCGAGTTTGAAATGTGGGCGGATTTTTTGTACCCCTTTAGCTGCAATGATTTTTGGACTGGACTCGAACGACTTCGATCTTGGAACGACGCCATTAAGGCTACACGTGGTCTTCGACCCGCCAGAGTGCCAGATTGAGTTAAGGTGGATTGCAAAGGAGGATGATCGCCGGGCGGTGACCCTTGCCGTGCGTCCAATCGGTCCGAATATGTTGCGATGGACGCTGACCCGCGCAAAACGATCTCTAATGAGTCAATCCACCGGGCATCTGCAGGAAATTCGCTCGAATCTGAGAGACCTTGCATTGCGATTTTCGGTTCGGGTCGCTGATTACAGCTTTTCGCTGCGCCGCTCTCCCGAGGTGCTCGAATCTGTCGCGGTATCCGGGGATCCGCTGGAATTCGTGGCGAAGCAGATTCGGTTAATGGAACGGAAAGTACGGGAGTATTTTAATAAGGCCAAAGCGCAAGAGGAACAGAGCTTTGATGACGATCTGCTCGAGGCTTTAGCAAACGATCGCTCGATCCGGTTAGCCTTGCGGCGCCAGGAGGAGGAGCGCCGACAACAGGAAAATGCGGTCCGTGATCAAGTCCGCAGGCTACTGCAGCAAAATCGGACACTTCAACGGGAACGGCAAAGAGCGAAGGAAAAAACCGAACAGCCAAAAACCCAGCAGTCGTCTCTGCCAGTTTCTGATCTTGAAATTGTTTCAGATATAGCGCTCCCGCAACATTTATCTTACAACGCTGAACCCGAGCATGGCCTGGGACAGTTCTTAATCCGGGAACGCGCTTCCTCCTGGTGGATTGCAAATCAGACGGATGAATTGATCTGCCTCGCACATTGCGAACTTGAACGCCACGATTACCAGGTGCGAGCTGCTCTGCGCGCGATGGGTGCTTTGAGGGGTCGCGCACTGCTTTGCGATGAAGTCGGACTCGGAAAGACAATTGAAGCCGGCCTCGTGCTAAAGGAGTTGATGGTGCGCGGCATGGTGAGTCGATTTCTTGTAATCACGATGCCGTCGCTCGTCGACCAGTGGCGCGAAGAGTTGCAGCACCGATTCAAAATCGACGCGGCGTCAAGCAACGATCTGAAGCCAGGTGACACCGCCTTCTGGAAGGATCATCCTGGGATTGTAAGCTCGCTGCATACCCTCAAATCGCCTCAACGCCTTGAGATAGCAGAACAGGTAAAATGGGATCTGGTGATCGTAGATGAGGCGCATTACCTGCGGAACAGGACTTCGGCAGCCTGGGGAGCGATCAACCGGCTCACGCGCCAGTTTATGCTGCTTCTGACGGCAACTCCGATCCAGAATAGTTTGGAGGATCTTTATAACCTCGTGACTTTGTTGAAGCCGGGGCAATTGCCGGCGCCCGCGGAATTTCGCAAGCGATTCGTGGATAAGGAGAACCCGAGGAAGGTCAACGATGCAAAAGGGTTGCGCGACCTGCTTCGGGCGGTAATGATTCGAAATACGCGCGCAAACGCGCAAATTGATCTGCCGCCGCGTCACGCTGAGACGATCCTGTTTCAGCCGGACGAGATTGAGCAGAAATTCTGGTTAGATTGGGAGAACGAATTGCGCAGCAAAATCGCGAAACTTCCGGCACTGGAAGCCACGATGCGAACTCGCACCCTGTTGCAGGCAGCCGGAAGCAGTCCGGCCGCATGGCGCGATGTCATGATGCGTTCCGATGATCTTTTTAATCCTGCGGTCTGGCTACATGATTCGGGCTCAGAACGTTCCTGGGAGAAAAAATGGCGTCCGCTCATTCTTCTCGCCAAACAGCACGGCGGCGTGGTCGTATTCACTCAATTTCGACGCACGCTACAAGCGCTGGCTGATTCGCTCGAGATGGAACACGTATCAGTCTTTGCAATGGATGGCTCTGTCCCAGCCGCGAAACGAACAGAGATTGTGAACTCGTTCCACGAAAAGGGTGGCGCCCTGATTCTCACCCGCTCCGGAAGCGAAGGGAGAAATCTGCAATTTTCACATCAGATCGTCAATTTTGATCTGCCCTGGAATCCGATGGAAATCGAACAAAGAATTGGGCGTCTTCATAGGATGGGTCAAAAGCATCCTGTCCGGATTATTAATTTTGTGCGCGCAGGCAGTTTGCAGGAACAGCTGTTGAATCTGCTTCAGGAAAAACTGAATCTGTTCGAACTGGTGGTCGGTGAAACCGGCCTGGTCCTTGGCGACCGATATTCAGGGGATGAATTTTCCGAAGCAATTCTTGAAGCCTGGAAAAGCGGAGAGTCCGGAGTGGAGACGTACTTTGAGAAATTAGGCGACGAACTGGTTGCCGCCAGAACCCGCTACCAGGAAATTCAAGAGACCGATCAGACGCTATTCTCGCGCGATTTTGAAATGTTGTGAGCCGATGAAGTTATCCCGCCTGGTATACGATCCTGCGTATCTCCTGGATTTTTATGAGGAGATTCTCGGATCCTGTGGATGCCTGTGCGAACGAACGTGGCATGACCAACTCTTTGTGATCCCGGGAGGATCCGGCGCAAGATTCTGGCCTGCGCAAGTTTCGGAAGCCAACCTTTGCTTCCGCTCAAGTTCCGACTCAGGCGCAATTGATCACACACGAGACATATTTCCCGGATCGCCGTTGACCCTCTCGATCTGCGAAACTCTTTTGAATCAATCGGGCTTGCATCGAGCCGCTTTGCGAACCGGTGAACGAAAACCACCGGACCACACTCTGGTTGAACGTCGCTGGAACAATCAGTTTTCCGGCCACGTAAGAATGCAAATCACGACTCCGTTCGTTGCCGCGGCTCATTTTTCGGTCGTTGCCGCGTTGCGATGCGAAGTCCAGGCGGTGGATCAACATTGGTCGCAGCACCGCGTGGCAATCAATCTTAAAAACGGCGAATCGGATCCCCAACTGGCGGAACAGCTCGCGATTCTCGAACCTTGGAATGATCCTTTGCCGATCGACTGGCCGAAACTAAACCCGGAACAATGCCGGACAGGATTACTTGCTGCACTCGAACGGGAGGCGTTGCCGGCTGTAAAATCGATTAGGGATCGTCAATTGCAATATCTGCAACGCGAACTGGCCACCGTCGACCGATTTTACAGGGACTACGAAGAAAATCTCGCCAGTCGATTGAATCGCTCACGGAGCGACTCCGGACGCGCGAAGATGCAGGAACGCCTTGAAGCCGCCCGGCAGGAACATCAAATCCGTCGGATCGACCAGATCAAGCGACACGAAATCCGCGTGAATGCGCATGTTGACGCACTTTTGATCATTGCGGAGCCTTCGTACCGAACCCGTATCCAATATGTTTGCCAGCGCCGGGAACATCAATGCAACGCTCTCTGGGTCCCAAGAGCGCGTTCCTGGGTAGTTGAGGATGAGAATGCAACATGAAGGATCTGAGATTAATTCGCCTTGTGACTATCAAAGATCGCGCTGCAGGTGCCGTGATGGGAGCGTTGATTGGTGATGCCCTCGGTCTGGGTCCGCATTGGTATTACGATCTCGCGGAATTGAGACGAGATTATGGAGACTGGATCAGCGGGTATACGGACCCGAAGCCGCATCGCTATCACGGCGGTCTCCGCGCGGGCCAGCTATCTCAGGCCGGAATTATCCTGATGATGCTGCTTCGTTCTTTGGTCGAGAGAGGTGCCTACGAAGAAGATGACTTCTGTCACCGTCTGGACCAGGAGCTTTTTCCGCAGCTCGACGGGACACCGATGGCTGGGCCGGGCGGCTATACGAGCCAGTCAATTCGGGAGGCGTGGCGCCGGCGAGTCGAACAGAAACTGTCATGGGACAAAACCGGAGGTCACGCGGATACGACCGAGGGGATCGAACGCGCGCTGGTCCTGGCCGCACGGTACGCGAAAACGCCGGCGAAAGTCGCCGAAACAGTCAGTTTGAATTGTCGTCTGACGCAGGCTGACGATGCAATCGTCGCAATGACGACCGCCTACTGTTGCGTTCTCGCTTTGCTCGTTCAGGGCGAGAAACTCGACCCGTATTTGTCTGATAAACTGATGGAATTAGTTAAGGCCGGCGAACTTCCATTCCACGCCGTCACGAGCGATAAGCTGCGGCCACCCAGGCCGGGCGATCCCGATCCACCGCGTGCGGGACGTTTTTCTTCACCGGATGCGTTGCTGACGCCGTCCTACATGGCTGAAGCCGCGTTCGATCCGGGTATCAAGATCGAGCCTGCATGGAAAGTATCGAT
>CAZMNG010000179.1:0-7269 GCA_964567505.1 uncultured Chthoniobacterales bacterium | reverse complement strand
GGCCTGAGCTCGGTTCGAAGGCATCCTGTTGGCCTGCGAAATGTCCAAACTGCAGAGCCAGGCACGAAGTGCCTGGCTACTATCAGCCTGTCGCTCCGGGACAAAACGCATTCACCCCTCGAGCGCCTCACGTTAAGTTAACGCTGATGGGCTTCAGCCCTGGGAATGCGTACTAACCAGGTTCGCCCTCATTGGGAACATGGTGTTCCCACCGTGAAAAACACCCGCCCCGGGTTGTTGGTGCTGAAAGGGCGTCCGAATCGGAATTGAAGGTGACGTACAAACTTGTGTGCTGGGGAGTGTCGGTGCTGCTGGAGTTAAGAACGAGTTTGTGTCTTCTGTCGATTCTGGCAACAAGCAAAGCAACGTGGCTAAATTCGAGGTAGTGGCATGATGGAAAAAATGAGGTTACATTTTGCCACGCCATTCGAGAAAAACAATAGGAATAGTCAGCAGAATACACCCGAGGAATATCGTTAGCATAGGCCAGAGACCTATCTGGAAAAGCCAGACTATAGCCCAGATGATTGCGATTAGGAATAGGGCCTGGATTGGTGTACGAAAATACCATCGATACGAAGACATCCGATTCAGCGTACAGCGCCTGTCAGCAGCTTGTCAAAGCATTCCTTTTAGGCCGGTTCCGCAAGCCGAGAAGAAAACCAGACTCCTTTCGGAATCTGGCTGAAGTGTGGCTACTGGCCCTCAAAGGTCAGCCTGCCAGAATGACTCATAGAGCCTCGATCGAGAAAGACCCGAATATTTGACGGCAGCTGGGATTCGAAGCCAGCGCCGGTCTATCGTCACGGGACTGCCATGAAAATGGCAGGGTGCGCCGGATCACAGCGAAAGAGACACGGTAAGAGGCGCTCAGGATTGCCGAAGAGTTCGAGCGGGTGCTAAGACGAAGCGCACAGGTAGCTAGCTTAGCTAAGCTAGCGCGACGGATCGTCTATCATTCAGGGCCACGTCTCGATCGTTCACGCCTGCGTCGAAATCGCAAGGAAGTAAACGGGTCAAGACTGTCGATGTGACTTCGGTTTATTCGGCTTAGCGCATTTCTGACACTAGTGCCGATCAACCCACGATAGCTTTCATCCGCAACACCAACCTTCCGTTGTGCGCCCGTGACGCGCGTTAAAACGCGACGGGGCCAACCGAGCCGATCCAACTGCGGACCTTCGAGGGATTGGCCTCGTCCATATAGAAGAAGTGGGTCATCACCGGCTTCACAACCTTTTTGCTGCGGTCATCGGGCGTCATGGTGACAACGCCGCGAAAGACTTTAATGGCCCCTCCATCCCAGTATTCGGTCACGTGGTGCAGCGCCGTGAATCCCGTATCGATGAAGGCCCGCAGACTCTCGCGGATCACCTCGCGTCCGGTCCATTCTGCGACGCCGAGACGACAGGTGGCATCCTCCACGAAGCAATCGAAACCCTGGCCAAAAGTCTTGTCGTCAATTTCCTTCCAAAAAGCCAGGAGCCATTCGGGCGGCGAGGTTTTCGTGAAGATCATTTTTGTCGTTTCCAGATTCTGATTCTCGTTCGTTTGCATGGTGAGTTTTTCCTTTTGAGTTGCTCTCCCGCTCTTTTCTGAATGGAAGATCAATCCAAACTATGGATGGTCTGAATTACATCAATTACCTCACAGGTAATAAAAATCAGGAAATCGCCCTGTCTCGAGCTTAACGAAACAGCTGACGGCAACCGTTTGTCAGGCTATGGTATTCGTCGATGTAATGTCTTGCGTATAAAGCACATACGCCACCGCGCCCTGCAGGACTCGAACCTGCGACCCACGGATTAGAAATCCGTTGCTCTATCCGGCTGAGCTAAGGGCGCTTTTACGAGGAGAAATCAAGTTTGAAAATTATCCAAAGTTTGCATTTTCTATACCGTTCTTTCTATGCTGTATCGAAAAACGAAAAGGTCGCTATGCAAACTTGGACAAAAACCGCAACTCAATGTCTCGTTCGTCATTCCTCTGGCGTTTACTATGCCCGGGCCAGGGTCGGCGGCAAGCTGGTTTAGAAAACGCTCGAAACGGATCTTTTCACGGTCGCCAAGGTCCGCTTGTCTGGTGTCTTGGAAAGCATTCGTAAAGCGTCCCGTGCGCAAGCCGCACTGAGCACCGGTCATGCAACGTTTGCCGAAACAGCGGAAGTCTATCTCACTGAATTTTCGCATCGAGTGGATCTCAAACCGAGAACGATCGATTATCAACGCGAGATCGTCGCCGCTTTGCTTAAATCCTGGCCGAACCTTCGCTCGTCGGAACTCAGGGTGATCAGCAAAGTGCACTGTGTTCAATGGGCGAGTCGTTATGCTACTGAGGTCAGTGCTTCCCGTTACAATAACACCTTGAGCGCACTGCGGGCGATCTTCGATCTCGGCGTTGAGGGTGGGGTAATCTTGACCAATCCGACGCTCGGCATCGAGCGAGTCACGCCAAAACAGAAGAAACTTGAACTGCCAGACAAAGCTCAATTCCTGGCGCTCGTCAAAGAATTACGCTCAGCCGGTGGCTGGTGTTCGCAACAAGTCGGCGATTTGGTCGAATTCCTGGCCTTTAGCGGCGCCCGGATCGGCGAGGCACGAGAGGTCAAATGGGCAGACATCGATCTTGCGGGCGGCCTGATCTGGATTCACGGCGATCCTGAAGACGGCACCAAAAATCGCTCAAGTCGCCAAGTCCCGATTATCGAGCCGATGCGCCGGCTACTCGAGGACATGCGCGACGATCCGCGGCAATTCCGAGATTCCGACCGTGAGAATGGCGATCATATCCTGGTCGTTCGGGAATGTCAGAAAGCGATTGACCGGGCGTGCGCCAAGCTCGGGATAAAAAGGTTCACGCACCACGATCTGCGCCATCTGTTCGCAACCCGATGCATTGAAAGTGGCGTAGATGTTCCGATTCTGAGCCGGTGGATCGGCCATCGCGACGGCGGCGCTCTTGCAATGCGTACCTACGGCCATTTGCGCTCGGAGCATTCGCTCGCAATGGCAAAAAAGGTAACTTTCTGACCGGCGGAGATTTCAAAACTCTGCAAAAATCGTCAAGAAAATCTTTCTGCATTTCTCCGTAGGGCGATCGGCCAAGAAAGCGAAGAATCCTCTCGTACAACAGGTTTTTGCCAAGACTTAATCTTGGAACTCTCGAAACAATGTTAGGAAATGGCTCAGGCTTTCACCAGAGATTCCTCGATGACGAGGACGATGATTAATCAATTTTTCCAAATGCTCGGAATCCCCAAGCGGCAGGCTTACGAACTTTGGCGAACCGGGAAATTTCCCGGGATAAAATTAAGCCACAAATATTTAAGGTTTGAGCCCCGCGAGGTTCTTCGAGCGCTTAAACGGAAAGGCGGCCGCAATGTCAAGACCACCGCCTAAGCGGACCGCAATGCTCGAAGATGACGGCGGAGACGGCTATGGGCTCAACTAACGAAACGCTCAAAGAGGCAATCCGCCGGTTACCGATCCCGGTTCTGTGGCAACGGCTCGGACTGCCAGGCCGGGTAACCGAACGTTGCTGTGTTCGTTCGCCTTTGCGCGATGACGATCGCTCGCCCTCATTCTCGATTGTGACGAACTCAAATGCAGCAGAAGCAAAGTCTCGAAAGCTGCGAAAAGCTTGGAATCAAAGAAGCTGATCGAGATCAGCAAACGAAGATAAACCGCGCGGTTTTATGTACCAAAAATGACCTCAAAAATCAGCCAAAAAATGGGTCCGAAAATCTTGGAAACGAGAGCACTTTTTTACCCCCCTCGTTTCCAAAAACTCGTTCTCGTTTCCATGTTTTCCCTATGTCGTTTACGGAAACGGTGATTAGAATTCTAGCGTCCAGGGATGTTGAGCGTAAGCGATATCCGCCGGGGCGACCTTCACCGGCGCCGGCGGCTTCGGCTGCGAGAGGTGCCAGACGGTCATAACGGCAATCGCAAAGAAAAGCGTTAGGCCGATGGTCTTGAGCGGCGCCCTCAGCAATGCGCACACCCATTCAACCACACCCTTTAAAAACACCATGCCGACCTGGCAGAATATCCAAATGACCACGCCGACAAAGGCGGCGAACGAGGCGACGAAAATGAATACAAGCATTCGAAATACCGCCCTTGGAAAGATTTAAGCGAACCCCGGGAGCGATTCTCAAGGTCTTGCGGAAACGGAAACTCATAATTGCAATATCGGAGTTTCTTATATAAACTTTAACCGGGCTTATCCGAAGGCACCCCACAGAGTATGACGATTGAGGCGAAAAAAGTTGGACGTCACAAGACCGGTAAAATGACCGTCGCTATCCGCTTATCGCCAAGGACAAAAGCGCAATTAGATCGTGCGACCGTCCATCTTGGGGTTGGCGCTAAGAGCTTATACGTCGAGCAAGCGTTGATCGATAAGTTCAAGCGGGACCGAGTCCAATGAGCGGGAAGAAACAAAACGATAATTTGGCCAGGATCACCGAGCGCGCGGCGCAACGGCCGTTCCGCCCGTTTGCTGTCGAGACTATCGGCGGATCCTGGATCGATGTTCAGCGCGAGGACGATATCTTGGTGCGCGGGCAGCGAATCGTGATTTTCGATCCGAGCACCCGAATGTATATCCTGGGCCCAGAACAAATAAGCGCCATTGAGGCGAGGTGATCTTGGTTGCAGCGGCCGGCGTGATGCGCGGCGACGGGTTCGCTCGGTGGTTCCACAACGGAACCCCCGACGTTTTTTGTTGCAGCGCCCGGCGCGATCACCGGTTATGGCGATGCATTTGCATCGGCCTTAAGATCGCGAATGTTGCGGCGCCCGGCGCGATGCGCGGTCACCGGTTGTCGAAAACCGGTTCCCGCCGCGAACCGGTTTTTTCTGGCTTGCAGCGCCCGGTACGATCCGCGGTCACCGGTTCAAGGCTTCCGCTGAAGGATTGAAATTCTCACTCCTCCGGTTGCACCGGCTGGCGCGATCCGCGGCCACGCTCGCCGGAATTCGAAAAGCTGATCGAGCGGTCGGCGATCGCTTAGGGCAGTAGATGCGTAATTGCCCGAGTGAGAACCGACGCTGGCAAACGCGGCTCAAATCCGGAAGCGACTCTTGCCATCGATGGCAAGACTTACTGTCGTCGATTGTTTCTTCGACTCCCGTTAGATGTTTGACCTCAATGCCCATATGAACTCGATCGCATTCGCTGTCACGATTGATCCGCGGTTTTTCACCAGTCGCTCCGGTCGGCTCCTATCGTTTCAGCAAATTCGCTGCTCCCCGGATTGGTCGAATCGCGTCATGGTAAAGTCGAAATACCCGTCTGGCTGGTGTTCGCGGATTTTGCTCCATAGCCGTATTTCCGGCTGGCCGGGGTCCTGGTCTTTCGCGTAGCTATCGACGATCCAGGCAACGGCGCGTTCAACGCTTGCGCGGTCGGCGTAACGGTGCGAACCAAGAAATCCCTCGGCGTAACTGGTCTGCTCGTCCTCGAACATTTCGAGCGTTTCGCGCAAATCCAAAGCGATCCCGAATGCGAGGCGAGTCTGAAAAGCAGGCCGCGCCGAATAGTTCAGGCGCGGCCGGATTGCTTCTTTTAGCTTTACGGCAAAGCCAGTTTCATTGGGGGATCGCACACGGCGACAAAACCCCTTGTCGTTGAGCGGCTGCTCACGACACAAAGACGGCGGAAGTTACGGCATTTCTCAATCTCTAACGACAAAGCGAGGCGGCCAGTCGAGCCGGCGACCCTCTTTGTGCGCTTGCAAGAGCGCGTCGGTGCAGAGTTGAAAGAAATGACTTCGATCCTTAAACCCAAAATTGCGGACAATTCTTTCCAATACATCAAGGTGTTCGAGGCGTACGCTCGTGGTTCTTTTCCCGGGCAAGTTCTGGGTCGACTCTTGTTCAGCATTCATATTAGCGGTTCAACGAGGCAGCATTGTCGTTTGGATAGAAGTCCAAACGCTGTCCGGTCCGTGGTGCGGGCATTCTCTTGTAACCATACCAATGCGCCCGCGTCGATCTCTTCCGCGAATGGAAATGAAGAACAGATTGGTCTCCAAAATAAATCGACCCCTGGCGTTGCCCGATTTTGAGTGAATAGAGCGGGTTTTCCGTCTCTTCCACTTGTGACTGTGCGATTAATTCTTTCTTGATTTTCTTGTGAGTTATTATTTTGTTGTGATTTACCGATGCTCGCACTTTCCACTGTAACCAATTCCGCTTGCATACCGCCTAAACGTTGGTGTGTAGGCTTCGCCATGTTTGATGGCGAGGTATGGTCAGCGGGTGTGGCTCTGAGCAGTTAATCGGCTAAAATTTCAATACTTTAGAGAAAACCCACGCTGACTCGTTCGCGGTGGGTTTTTTTTGTGCCCGCGGCGAATGAGACCAACAAGTCAAGCTGCGAGACACAATATCATGACGACAATCATCGAACACGAAACGCTGAGTCGGGAGCAAAAGCTGGCCGCGCTGGCGCACATCTACCTGGAGCTGCATCTGTCGTTCCGGAGCGCGCTCGACGCCGCGCTGGCGGACGTGATCCATCTCGACGGGGCCCGGGTGGTCACGGAGTCTGCTCCTGGCCTGTCCCCGAAAGAATAGAATGAGCATGGCTGTACTTCGAGACTCCGAGCCCTATGCGGCTGCGGTGTCGATCGTTCGAAGGCTGCAGGAGCACGGCCATGTCGCTTACTTTGCCGGCGGCTGCGTCCGGGACGCGCTCAGGAACGTTCCACCGAAAGATATTGATATCGCTACCGACGCGAAGCCGGAGCAGGTGCAGCGTCTGTTCCGTAAGACGATTCCGGTCGGGGTCCAGTTCGGTGTGGTTCGGGTTCTGGAGGGAGAGATGGAGTTCGAAGTTGCGACTTTTCGCAGCGACGGGATTTATCTCGATGGAAGACATCCGGCGGCTGTCCACTTTGCGAGTCCGGAAGAGGATGCTGTTCGGAGGGATTTTACCGTCAACGGAATGTTTTACGATCCGTTCCGGGAGTCGGTCATCGATCATGTAAATGGCCGGGAGGACCTTGCGGGGAGACTCATCCGGGCGATCGGGGTGCCTGGCGAGCGATTTGCAGAGGACCGTTTGCGTATGCTTCGGGGCATTCGGTTTGCCTCAACGCTCGAGTTTGAAATTGAGCCCGGGACCTGGTCGGCAATTTGCTCGCTCGCAAACCAGATCCTGGCGGTGAGTCCGGAACGAATTCGGGATGAACTTCTGAAAATACTTGGGAATCCGAATCGTCTCCGAAGAGCTTTGGGCGGCGGCGCACAAGCGTAACGC
>CAZMNG010000178.1:0-7278 GCA_964567505.1 uncultured Chthoniobacterales bacterium | reverse complement strand
CCTGAATCAAGCACTTCTCGCACGATCGAGGGACCTGCTGCGGTGAAAAGTTGACTTCCGATCTTGAAGAAACCGACGGTTCCGCCGATTGCATCGATCAGTTCCCGGGCGGCGCTCGCCGCTGGAACATCGAGCGGAACGATAATTTTATCCTTTGCTGCGATCGAAGTTTGCACAGGATAACGATGCATGAAAATATCCGCCCCGGCTAAGATAAATCTCGCCCTGGAGATTCTCGGAAAACGGCCCGACGGTTTTCACGAGCTGGCGACCTGGGTGATCCCGGTTGGACTTTTCGACACGATCGAGATTGAGCCGGCAATCGAGTCTTCTTTTATTTGCAATGTGGCGGAGCTTGAGCGGGATCCGTCGAATCTGATTATTCGTGCGGCCGAGCTTTTCAATCGGACCGCCTTGCTCGAAACGGCATACACGATCCGCCTGGAAAAAGCGATACCGATTGGGGCCGGTTTGGGAGGAGGCAGCTCGGATGCGGCTGCCACGTTGCGGCTGCTGAATACAATTCACAACGACCGATTCGGTTCTCAGGAGCTGCACGATCTTGCAGCGACCCTCGGGTCTGACGTCCCGTTTTTTGTCGAGGGACGGTCTGCCTGGTGCACCGGGCGTGGTGAAAAGATAGAACCCCGAGTTTTTCCTGAGAATCTCTGGATATGCCTGTTCAAACCTGCGTTTGGAGTTTCGACAGCCGGTGCGTATCGTGCGTACGCGCAACTGCCGGACGACCAGAAGCATGGCCGGGAAGTCGAGACTCAATGGGGAAGACTTCGCAACGACCTTGAACAGGCGGTCCTGCCTAAGTATCTGTTTCTGGCTTTGATGAAAGAGTGGCTCCAGCGACAGTCCGATGCCCTGGTTGCGCTGATGTCCGGCTCAGGATCGACCGTTTTCGCGATTGTGCAAAGTCAATCAGCAGGAGCATCGCTGCGGATCAGGTTTGGACATGAGTTTGGCGAGCAGACCTGGGCGACGGTGTGTAAGCTGAATCCGCCTGTTTAGCGCGCTATGATACCAACATCGATGCACTTCATCTGGCACGGGGAGGGGGGTGGCCCGGAGGTCATGCGCGTTGAGTTGGGAAGTCTCCCTGCGGTCGGTCCACCTGACGTTCTGATCAAGGTCGACTTCGCCGGAGTCAATCGTCCGGACTTGTTGCAGCGGGCAGGAAAATATCCGCCGCCGCCTGGAGCCTCGCCGATTCTCGGGCTTGAGGTCGCCGGGAGCATTGTGGCGCTCGGCAGCGATGTTACCACGTGGAAAGTTGGCGACCAGGTCTGTGCGCTCGCGCCGGGTGGCGGGTATGCGGAGTACTGCCGAACAGACGCGAGTCATTGTTTACCATTACCGCGCGGGCTTGACCCGGCACAGGCAGCCGCAATTCCAGAAAACTTTTTCACTGTCTGGACCAACCTGGTTGTCCGAGGCCGCCTTGCGCCAGGGGATAATGTGCTCATCCACGGCGGTTCAAGCGGGATCGGGTACACCGCCATCCAAATCGCAAAACAATTTGGCGCGAAGGTGTTCACAACGGTTGGCAACGAACGCAAAGCTGCATTTTGCAAAGGGCTAGGGGCAGACCACGTCATAAACTACCGGACAAATGATTTTGTTGAAGAGATCCGGAGGGTTGTTGGCTCCCGCGGCATCGACGTCGTCCTCGATATGGTCGGAGGCTCTTACATTGCGAAGAATATCAGCCTGCTGACGTTCGAAGGCCGGTTGATTCAGATCGCGTTTCTTCAGGGGAGCGTCGTCTCGGAATTCGATTGGATGCCGGTAATGCTTCGCCGGTTAACGGTCAGCGGATCAACTTTGCGTCCTCGCAGCGTCGAAGAAAAAGCTGCGATTGCTCAGGCACTGAGGGAACGTGTGTGGCCGCTGCTCGAATCCGGTCAAATCAAGGTGATTCTGTACAGGATATTTCATTGGTTGGACGCTATGGAGGCGCATCGGATGATGGAGCGAGACGAACACACCGGGAAGATTGTACTTGGATTCGGAGCACGTCTTGCTCCGCCACGGTCGGCAACCTGCGTCGATTCTCCCGAATGAGTGTCTGATTGCCTGAAACCGGAATCGAACATAGATCTTGCCGCATGGTAAATCAGTCCGCGCTTGGAATAATCGCCGGTAACGGCGTCTATCCGTTTCTTGTTGTGCGATCAGCGAGACAGCGTGGGGTCAGCGCAATCCATGTTGCCGCTTTTGAAAACGAGACTCGTCCGGATCTGGCCGAGCACGCCGATTCGATTGAGTGGATGCGGGTCGGCCAGCTCGGACGGCTTTTGAAATTTTTCGAACGAGCCGGTGTTCATGAGGCGATCATGGCCGGCCAGATTGCTCCGAAGAATCTCTTTGATCTGCGGCCGGACTTCAGAGTGTTGATGCTCCTGAGCAAATTGAAACGGCGCAATGCGGAGACGCTGTTCGGCGCCCTGGGGGATGAACTGGCCCGGGCTGGCGTCAAGCTGCTGCCGGCGACGACTTTTTTGGAAGATGCGCTGGGCAGTGAGGGGGTGATCGCCGGTCCGAAACTGCGGAAGCGCTACCTCGACGACGTTGCATACGGGTTCGAGATTGCGAAAGAAGTCAGCCGCCTGGACATCGGCCAGACCGTTGTGGTCCGAAATGGGACGGTGCTTGCCGTTGAAGGATTCGAAGGGACGAACGAGACGATTCGTCGTGGCGCATTGCTGGGAAAAGAGGGGACGGTCGTCGTGAAAGTCTCGAAGCCGAACCAGGATCTCCGGTTTGATGTCCCTGTCGTTGGCTGCGAGACGCTGGAAGTCGCGTACGCGGCGGGCGTAAAAGTCATCGCAGTTGAGGCCGGGAAAACGCTTTTGTTAGACAAAGATGCGGTAAAAGCCCTGGCCGAAGAGAAGCAGATTACTTTATATGGGTATAAAATATGAGTGATCCAATTCGAGCCGGCGTCGTCGGAGTTGGCAGCATTGGCAAAAACCATGCGCGGATCTATTCCGATCTCCCCGGTGTCGATTTCTCGGCGATTTTTGACACGAATCCTGAAACCTCGAGACTGATTTCGGATCAGTACGGCGCAAAGACCGTGACCGACCTTTCGGAATTTGCCGCGCTTGTGGACATGGCGACCGTGGCGGCGCCGACACCGCACCATTATGACATCGGGAAATTTTTGTTAACCGAGGGCAAGCACCTCCTGATAGAAAAGCCGATCACCGAAACGCCGCGACAAGCCGAAGAACTAGTGAAGCTGGCGAAAGAACGCGCGCTCATTTTGCAGGTAGGGCATGTCGAGCGATTCAATCCGATTCTCAGCGCACTCGAACCCCGGCTGGCAAGGCCGCGTTTTATTGAAGCCCATCGGCTGTCGCCTTATCCATTTCGCAGTGTCGAGATTGGAGTGATTCTGGATTTGATGATTCACGACCTGGAAATCATCCTACATCTGGTCCGGTCGCCGGTGAAGCGAATTGACGCGGTTGGTGTGCCGGTGCTGAGCAAGGGAGAGGACATCGCGAACGCTCGGATTCGATTCCAGAACGGCTGCGTTGCAAACGTGACCGCCAGCCGGATCAGCCCTGAAAAGATGCGCAAAATCAGAGTGTTCCAGGAAGACGCCTATCTCTCGCTCGACTATCAGAATCAAAGCGCGGAGTTGTATCGGCTGGTCAACGGCGCCATCACTCGTGAGCCGGTCGAAGTTGACAAGGACGAACCGTTAAAGCGGGAGCTGCAATCGTTCGTCGAATGTGCCCGGAGAGGGCTCCAGCCAGTGGTGTCCGGGGCCGAAGCCACCGCCGCATTGGCGTTGGCAATCGAAATCACCGAGATCACGAAATCTGCAACCGGCGAACTTGCAATTGACGTTGGGTAGACGCGACGGCTGGGCGCCCTTGCATCGACGGCTTCCATCCAATCAATGAACGCATGGCTCCGCGTGAAGAGGGGCAAATCCGCTGCCTGCACATGACACCGAAGTCCATTTATATCATCGCCGGCGAATCAAGCGGGGATACGCATGGCGCCGTATTAATGCGCGAACTCGCCGACCTCTCACCAGGGACGCGGTTTTTCGGCGCTGGCGGCCCTCAAATGCAAAAGATCGCGGGAGCAGATTTTGACGATTGGACTCAGGAAGCTGTCGTGGGGCTCTGGGACGTCCTTGTAAAGTACCCCTACTTTCGGGAGAGATTTTACCGGATGTACAATGCGATCCGGAAACTCAACCCGGACGCCGTGATCTTTGTGGATTATCCGGGGTTTAATTTAAGGCTTGCGAGCTATTTGCGGCGCAAAGGGTTCACCGGGAAACTGATTTGTTATATTAGTCCGCAGGTCTGGGCGTGGAACCGGGGACGAATTCCGCGCATGGCGGCGTTTCTGGATCTGATGCTCTGCATTTTTCCGTTCGAGAAATCATTGTACGAAGCCAGTGGGCTGCGGACCGAATTCGTTGGCCATCCGATGGTGGAAGAGCTGGACCGGCGCCGAATCAATCAACCGCGGGAGTCAAATTTGATCGCGCTGTTGCCCGGAAGCCGTAGCCGGGAGATTAAGCGCATCTTTCCGATCATGCTGAACGCGGCAAAAATTTTGCAAAGAAAAGAGGGTACGATTCAATTTGAAGCGTCCGCGTCTTCCGATGCCGCCCTTCAATTCATGCGCAAACTGGCCGCGGAAGCCGGCTTCGGCGGCATGTCGATCGGAACGAAAAACGCTTGGGAACTGATGCAACGGGCTTCTGCGGGCATGGTTGCTTCGGGAACAGCGACACTGGAATCGAGCTATTTCCTTTTGCCGTTCGTTCTGATATACAAGGTTTCCTGGTTCACCTATGTCCCGGGCCGTCTGTTGATTCGTGTAAATCACTTGGGAATGCCGAATATTCTGGCGGGCGAAGAGATCATCCCGGAGTTCATTCAGCATGAAGCGGTTCCCGAGCGGATCGCCGAATCGGTCTGGAAACTCTGCCATGATCCGGTTCGCAGGGCGGAAATGGTTGGCGCTATGACCCGAGTCGCCCAACTATTGGGCACAACGGGAGGCGGACGCCGGGCGGCTGAAGCCGTGATGCGAGAGCTCGACAATCGCGGAACGAGTCAATCCTGAGCCATAGTCAATCCAAATGAACGATTCCGAGTGGCGTGAGTTCTGTCGGTCAGTAAGCGAAATTCAGCAGTGCGGATTCATGAAGGAGATGGAAGAGCGACTCCGGACGCGCGGCACCAAAAGTTCGATGGGACTATTTGACGCCGCCGTCCTGCTGGCGTTGGTCCGGAAATACGCTCCCAAGGTTTGCATTGAAACGGGTGGCAACCTTGGAATGTCATCATCGTTTATTCTTCAGGGGATGCAGGATGCGGGGGTGAAAGAGGGCAAGCTTCTGAGTGTGGAGGTTGACCCAAATATCGCGGTAGGAACAATGATTCCTGAACGACTCAAGACCGGTTTTCACCCCATGATCGGGGACGTGAAGCATTTCATGAAGAAAGAAGCTTTCCCCGCCCGGATCGATCTGTTTCTCCACGACAGCTCGCACCGATACAAATATCAATATCTCGAATTTCGTTACTTTTGGGAGAGAGTAAGGCCAAACGGCATCCTCATCTCGCACGACGTGAACATGAACGCGTCATTCGTGGACTTTGTATCAAAAACTTACAAGCACAACAAGATCGGAGCTACGGACGTCGCTCGAACGACGCACAGCGTCTGGGCTCGGCTGGGAACGATCGGATTTATGGTAAAAAAACCTCTTCCGAAAAACTGAAAAGATCCTTCGACCTGTGGTAGAGGCTGAGGTTAAACATAGGTTGTGAACGAGTTAGGAAATTGGCTCGAGAGTCTGTGGGCGCCGTGGCGAATCGAATACCTGGAACGAGAGCGTAAACCCGATTTTCTCCGTGAAGCCGCGGAGTCTTCAAATGACGCCGAGCACCTGGTTGTTTACCGCCGCAAGAACGCCTTTGTTATGATGAACCTTTACCCGTATGCGCCCGGCCATCTGATGGTTGTTCCATATCGGACAGTTTCGCGACTTGCGCAGCTCACTGATGGGGAAAAACTCGAGATACTGGACCTCGCCAGCTACGGCGAGCGACTTCTCGAAGATGTCGTTCGGGCGGAAGGGTTCAATGTCGGGTGGAATTTCGGCAGCGCGGCAGGTGCCGGCGTCAAAGAGCACTTGCATCTCCATGTTGTTCCTCGCTGGAATGGGGACCACAATTTCATGACAGTGTTGGGCGGCACTCGAATCATTCCAGTCGGCCTGATGCCGCTCTACGAAAAATTGCGTGCTGCGACCGAGCGCATCCGCTTTTCGGAGTGATTCGCATGCATCGCTCAGCCGCTGCGGCGGATGAGAGATACAGGCTCTTGACTTCGCCTTGTGATCAAGATACAAGCGAGCGTTCTCCAAATTCGGTGGCAGCAATGGGAGCCAGGGCGCAGCCGTGTGTTGCGCGGTTAAAGGGTTAAGTTGCCGGCGACTTTGGTGGTTTGCGTTTGTCGATCCCCCCTGTTTTCGGCCCATGGTGCAAGATAATAACCCGATATCAGCTACGTCAACGAACCCGGCGGCTGAGCCAGCTCTGGCTTTGCTGAATGTCAGTAAGAGTTTTCCAGGGGTCCGCGCACTGGACAACGTTTCGTTCGATGTCTGGCCGGGTGAAGTGCACGCTTTGCTCGGTGAAAACGGTGCGGGCAAGTCCACTCTGATCAAAATCGTTTCTGGCGTGTATCCGCCGGATGCCGGCGAGATCCGGATTAACGGCAGGAATGTGAATTTTGCTCATCCCCGCGAAGCGCAGGCCCACGGGATCGCTACGATCTACCAGGAGTTTAGTCTATACCCGGAGTTGACAGTTGCGGAGAATATTTTCGCTGGAAATATGCCTCGCACACTCGGAGGCATCGCACTGGATTGGCGGCGGGCTGCACGTGACTCGGCTGCGCTTCTTGAATCGCTCGATGCGGGTGATCTGAGCGTCCGGTCTCGTGTCGGGACGCTATCGGTGGGGAACCGTCAACGGGTCGAGATAGCCAAAGCCCTCTCGCGCAATGCCCGGATCCTGATTTTGGATGAACCCACAGCCGTGCTCACTCAGCACGACACCGAGCGCCTGTTCGGGATCATCCATCGGCTGCGTGCTCAGAAAGTTGCCGTTGTCTACATCAGTCATCGGCTCAATGAAATATTTGCACTCGCTAATCGCGTGACTGTTCTACGCGATGGGAAGCTGATAGGGATTAAGTCCGCTACTGAAACGAACGAAG
>CAZMNG010000177.1:0-7298 GCA_964567505.1 uncultured Chthoniobacterales bacterium | reverse complement strand
GCCGTTGTTCGCCGAGGCCGACGAAAACTGATACATTATTTCCGAAAACCCGTGGGGTCCTGGGTTGGCTACCGCTTTTGTGCCCCAATCGGTCGCGGAGAACAGACCGGTAGGCCAGAGAATCATAATCGGATGAATCAGCAACGCGATCATCGCCAGCTTCATCTCCCGGCCACCGATCTTTTTGCCCAGGTATTCCGGAGTCCGGCCCACCATTTGGCCAGCTACAAAGACGCCGACGACCAAAAAGAGCAGCAGATTGATCATTCCGACCCCTTTGCCACCGTAGATACAGTTCAGCCACATACCCACCATTGGCGAGATCGCCGCAATCGGGTTCAGGCTATCATGTTCGCAGTTAACCGCACCGTCGGTCACGTCCACGGTCAACGCTGAGAATGTAGCGCCTGCCGAGGTTCCAAAGCGAAGTTCCTTCCCTTCAAGATTTCCCAGATGCTGGTCCACAGGGAGTCCGGCCACCGCCGGAAGCGTCACTTCACGCTTCCCGCCAGGAGCGCTCGCACTCGTCATCTCGTAAGTCTGACCGCCGGCATGCGCCGTCAGTCCCGGGTTAGGTTTCAGCGTATCGAAATAGATCGCCCAGACGACCGTGCCGATCATGAGCACCATCATCACCGAAAATATGACGATCGCGTGTCGGATCCGCTTCAGCATTCGACCAAACATGAGGACCAGCGAAAACGGAAAAAGCATCATCGCGACGCACGAAAGAAAGTTCGTCAGGTCCGTCGGATTCTCGAACGGATGCGCCGAATTCATTCCGAAAAACCCGCCCCCGTTCGTACCCAGCTGCTTCATCGGCACAAACGCCGCCAGGGGACCGACGACGATCGTCTGCTGTTTAGGCTGACCGTTGTCCCCCGTTCCCATTGCACCTGCCTCCAGCGTCGAAACAGGATGCGCGCTGGCAAAAGTCATCGGTGACCCTTGCTCCAGGAAGATCAATGCTAGGATAAACGAAACGGGTAGAAATGTGTACATAACCACCCGCCACATATCGACGAAAAAGTTTCCGACATGCGAATCACTCCGTAATGACCGGATAATAGCGGTCAAACCGCAAAAACCGATCGAAGCCGATAAAAAGAAATTCGTTAGGCAGAAAAAGATCTGACTGAAATTTGAAAAGTGCTGATCTCCAGAATAGTGCTGCAAGTCAGTGTTAGTCATAAACGATATAACACTGTGAAAAATCGTACTCGGCGCCAGCATCCCACGACCAAGATCATTCAGCGGGAGAATCGGCTGCAGCGAGAGGACGATAAATCCAAACACAAATAGCACGGTGTTGAACAGCAGCAGTGCACCAGTGTACTGCTTCCAGTTCTGTGGCCCGCTATTCAGCTTTGATTCGATCCATTTTAAGGGAGCCCACGGACGATATTTTCCGTCCATTATCCACGACAGATATTTGCTCAGCGGAATCGCCAGCAGCGTCGTGACGACAAGAATTGCAATTGGTAATAACCACATTGTTGAATACTCCTAGTCAAAAATCCCTAGCCGAATTTTGTCAGAACCACTCGGGCCGAATCAGGGCCACAAACAGATAAACGAACAGAAACAGTGAAACGCCGGCAGTAACGTAGATCATGATTTGCTCTCTGTTAGATCTTTTCGCATGCCACCATGAAGAGGAAGCACGCACCCATTGAAACAAGTCCGCAGACAAATAATCCCGGAAGCCAGATCGTAAGATCCATAGATAGTGTGATGTTGATATTAAATGGAACGGGACGCCTATACCGCTAGTCTCGGCATAACAAGCGTCGAAAAGAATTTGTGCCCGTACCAGCGAGGAGGTAGCGCCGGAGACTAGGCGAAGTTGTGAACGCAGCGACGGAGGATTCGTTACACCCACTCCTTCCAAACCCCTCAATGTCCGGTCAACTCCCAAAGCTACTCTTGTGCCAAAGGCGCTGTTCATGCCGGCTCCAGCGATCGCGCCGCCTGCCGATTCAATATTTTTCGGGTTCCAATCCAAATGCAAATGTTCAGGCCCGGTCGCAAAACGCGAGAATGTCCAAAATTAAGGGTCGCAAATTGCGACGATCCTCCAGTTGCGCGCTTACCAACGCCGAAGCGGGTCTGGACCACCAGGATTTGCACATGCCGCGTTTGCGCATAATTCGTCGGATTTTGCACTCAGCGGCGAGTTGCGCTAAATGGCTGCCGGCTCGCATTTCGCTAGTTTTTGCGGGCGTTCCACTCGCGAAATGCGAGCCAAAAGGCATTTTTGAAAAGCTTAGCGACCGGCGCAGCGTGAGGAATCGTTCTGAAAATTTAATTCCTGGCATGCGGTAAGCTAATCTGAGACTGACTTCGCCCTCACGGGCTTGCCAGTCGTGGATTTCCCAGAGGTTTTTACGAATTCTAACCGCTTCTTGATCGTTGATAACGAAACGAAAGAGCGAATTGACACCCACATTGCGGCGACCAAGCGTTGCCTCAATCTGCGCGCGTTTGCGATGGCGCGTATTCACCTTGCGATCGCATTGAAGTTGAATCCCGACTCGGCTGAAGCGGTCGATCTGGCTGGGGTTCTCGCAGACGTCGATTTCTTATGAAGCCTGCCGATACTGTGTTTGTTGTCCCCACCTACCGGTTGCGCGATGTCGCCGACACGATCGAAGCTTACGACTTGGAGCTTTCATGGTCAGTTCAGACGACGACATGCGTCCCTACGCCCTTGTAGAGGGAAGCCCCGAGTCATTGGGTCGCTCCGAAATTTCCAGGGGTCGCTTGCATAAAACGGGCACCAACGGCTACCTGCATAAATCATTCGATCTGCTGACATCGTTTAAGGATGTGCTAGGCAAGCGCGTGAGCGAAGTCCCGGGCAATTACGAGTCCGGCGAACTGCTGCGTGATACCGCAATGGATCTGGAGACGAACGTGTCCACTGAGTTTGCGGCCGAGAACTCGCTTCTCCTGGAAGTAGGGTCTGTGTCAAAGAGCGCGGTAATCAAAATCGCGCAGTCGTTTCGCACCGGGACAAACGACATTGACGCATTGGACTTCGTCAACATGTACCTGAACGACGAACAACAGCATCACGCCGATCTGCACCGTTTGAACGATGTTTATGTGCTCGAGCTGCTTCCCGTGAGCCGAGGACCCCCAATCGACAGGCGAGACGCCTATCCTCCATTGGTCGGCGTCCCATCGGGGGTGTGGTCACGCTGGCGCCGATTTTTCCTAGCCCTTCACTTACGCTGCGCGCATCTGTTAGGGGCAAGGAACTTTTCGAGTTCCTCAGAAGCGGGTTAGCCGGCCCGGCGCGGGCCTTATCGAAGTAAGAAAATTGGATTAGTATAGGAACCAACGTGCGACATTCTTCCGGAGCGTTTGTGAGCGATGCAGGCTGCGGCAATGAGATTCTCCGGCCGCGGCGAAGAATTTCGCTGCGTTAACTTCACGGAGGGGAAACAGTGGGTGACGGGGATGGACTTGCCGACTCGCCTATCTGAGGTTTTGGCAGATTCATCGTTTTGAGCTTGTCGCCAATGTCATGCATCTGTGCCTGAAGAACATCGAGCTCCTTTCTCAGATCAGTGTTCATTTGTTCGCGATGCAACGTCACAAAGGGGAGATAAAGAGTTCCCGCGACACCGACAATGATTCCGAGAAGGAAAGCAGCGAATGATCTCATAGCGTTTAGCGTTTAGGGTTTAGTGTTTAGTGTTTAGTGTCGGCAGCATTGTTCGCTCGGCGCTGGTGTCACTGGTCGTATCAAAGCGTTGCCAACTCACTTCAGGCTGCGCGATTTTTCATTTCTATTTTGCGCTCCGATATACTTCTACTCAATGAGGGTGCTTACGTAATCGATGTTGTCAGCTTCCGGTGCCGGCTTATCCCAACGAATCCGGTTGATCCGCGGGAAACGCAAAGCGACACCGGAGCGGTGGCGCGCGCTGGCGTGGACGCTGTCGAAAGCGACTTCGAAAACCAGCTCTTTGGTCACTTCACGCACGGGGCCAAATCGGTTGACAGTGTGATTGCGCACCCAGCGATCGAGCTGCAGCAATTCCTCGTCCGTAAACCCAAAATAGGCTTTGCCCACCGGGACGATCTCGCCCTCCTGCCAAACGCCGAATGTGTAATCCGAATAATAGGATGACCGCTTTCCGTGTCCCAGTTGCGCATACATCAAAACCGCGTCGATCAAGCGCGGGTCGCGCTTCCATTTAAACCAGGGCCCCTTCGGTCGTCCCGGGACATACGCGCTGTCCTTGCGCTTGAGCATGATGCCCTCATGACCCTGCTCGGCCGCGCCACGCAATCTAATCGCCGCAAGTTCTTCCCATGAGGAAAACGGAACAGTCTCCGAGAGATCAAGGCGCGCCTGCGGGTTCTCCTGAAGCCAATTCTCGAGGCGCGCTCGCCGCTCGGCCAGCGGTAAGCCGCGAAGGTCATTCTCTCCTTCGAACAAGATGTCGTACAGCCGCACAAAGGCCGGATAATCCTCCATCATTTTTCTGTTCACCGTTTTGCGGTTGAGGCGCTGCTGTAGTGCGTTGAATGCCATCGGCATAAAGTTTTTGCCTACCAGCAACTCACCATCGAGCACCGCAGATCCGAAAAGAGTCTGCATTAGGTCCGGAAATGCATGGGCGACGTTCTCACCGGTGCGCGAGAACATCTGCTTTTGGCCGCCATCGATCACCAGCTGCACACGGATGCCATCCCACTTCCATTCCGCCACGTAGTCCGCGGGATCCAGCCCGCTGAAGTCCTTCTCCTCGTCGATCGGGTTGGACAACATCAGCGGATGAAACGTCCGTTGATGATGGATTTGAGGCATCGGCCCATTGCCTTCCAGCCAGGCAAAGAGATTGCAGTATGGACATTCCAACCCGTGCCAAAGATGCTCGATTTCTTCCAGCGTCTTGTCTCCGAAGTCCGCCAGCGCCGTTTTGGCCAGGCGCTCTGAAACACCCACCCGCAAATTGCCGGTCGCCAGCTTAATCATCGTCCAGCGTTCCGTTGCGTTCGCACGTGAGAGGTGATCAGAGATAATTTGCGGCAATTTCTCCTTATCGACGCTTTGCAGTTCTCGTATCAGCCCCGAGATAGAAGGCAAGGTCCCATCGCTCCGTGCAGGCCAGATTAGCGCAATTGTTTCCGCAAGATCGCCGACATAGTCGTAGGACATGGCGAATAGAACAGGATCGACTTTCGCGAGGACAATTTCCTTGAGCAGCGCCGCTTTAACGTTGCGAATGGAGAGGCTGCCGGTCAGGACAGCCAACGCATAACCGCGATCCGGACCGGGTGTTTCACGGAAATACTGCACCATGTGCGCCAGCTTCCGATTTCGCGACGGCGTGAGAAGAATGGCTTCTAACAGAGCGGAAAACCTTTTCACAATTAGAGCCCTTCCTCTTCCTCGCGTCCCTTCAGATGCAACGGCGCAGCCTTTAGCCCCTGTGTTTGGGACCAATGCACAAGCGCCTCTTCCCGGCCGTGCGTCACCCAGATCTCGCCAGCCCCGGTTTCGCGAATCGTCCGGCACAATTCATTCCAGTCGGCGTGATCCGATATCACAAGGGGAAGTTCGACGCCATATTGCCGGACTCGCTGCTTCACTGTCATCCAGCCGGAGGCCATCCCGAGAACAGGATCGGTCAACCGCCGCGACCATGGTTCCTTCAACGCTGAGGGCTGTGCGATGACCAGACAGCCCTTCAAAGCATCCTTTTGAAGCCCTGTGGCCAGGCGGAGCTCTCCGAGCCGGATTCCGGCCTGCTCATAAAACGCGCAACAGGAAATCATCGCACCGTGCAGGTAAATCGGCGCATCGTACCCCGCCTGACGAACGAGGCTGATGACGCGCTGCGATTTTCCCAACGGATACGCGCCAACAAGATGGCTCCGGTCGGGAAATACGCGCAGGGAGTACAAAAGCTTTTCAATTTCGTCTCGCGGATCAGGATGCTGAAATACGGGCAAGCCAAAAGTTGCCTCGGTGACGAACGTATCGCAGGAAACAGGGGCGAAACTTGCGCAGGTACCGTCACCGGACCGCTTGTAATCGCCGGAGACGACCACCCGCTGGCCCGCGCCTTCAACGAGAACCTGCGCGCTTCCGAGGATATGTCCGGCAGGAAACAGTGTCACATTCACCTCCCCGAGATGGATCGTCTCGCCATAAGCTGCGACCTGCCAATGGTCGGCGGCGCCGGATCCCAGCCGAGTCTTCATTAAACCAATTGTTTCCGCGGTCGCAAGCACTTGGTGGTGCCCTGCCTTTGCGTGATCGCTGTGCGCGTGAGTGATGATCGCCTTCTCGACCGGAAGGGGCGGATCGATATATATTCCGGCCGATTCGATGCACAAATCGCGGCGCAACAGCTTCATCGGATTCATATAGACCGATTTTTGTTTTCGTCACGCGAGTCCGGCCGGATTATTTGCACCAGCTGCTCACATCAGGGATCTCCCCTGCGAGGCCCTCAGGAGCGCATCAATCACGAATAGAGCGAACTGTCACGCGTCTGTAAACGTATGAAAAGGTTAATTCTAGTCATGGCAGCGCTGGTGTCGGTCGTTGGCAGTTCCGGTACGGCGCTGGCTGACGAGGACCACCGGGACCGCAACTGGGACGATGATTATTGGCATCATCAACGATATGGTTACTGGCACGGCGACAGAGGCCACTGGGAATACCACCATCACAAGCATGTGTTTATCAGGGTTGCACCTTTAACTGTCGTTCACTAAGCGCAAAGACACTTCGCTAGTCGAAGTTTAAAAATGCGTCGGCCGCCCGGACGCCATCGCTCCGTGCGGCCGGACGTTAATCGAAATGTCCCTCCGGTACAATTGCCAAGGCAGCGGCTTAAACAGCCGCGTCGAGATCTGTTTCAACGCGCGTTGCCTCTAGCCCGCATTTTTCACACCGGTGAAAAATGCGCACGGAGTGCCGATCCGGCCCAGGCCGGATGAAATATTCAGGCTAGATGAAGCGAAATACAGTCTCCGGCTCGAAGTGAAATCTCACGAGGACCAGGATCTGGTGACATTCTTCGACCATGTGGCCGGCGATAGAAGTCTGGATGGGATCATCATCGTACCGCAATTTCTGACCGACTATCCGTTTCTTCATACGCTGAAGACCAAGAACTTTCCGTACGTCCTTTTCCGGCCCTCTCGCTTTGGATCCGACGTGATCAAATGTCTCTGGGAAGCAGGCTTGCGCGTCCCACAGGATGTTTCGGTCGTCGGTTACGACAACAACGACATCTGCGAAGGCATCATTCCGTCCCTTACAACGG
>CAZMNG010000176.1:0-7303 GCA_964567505.1 uncultured Chthoniobacterales bacterium | reverse complement strand
TGCTTTTCATCGGTCCATGCGAACCTAGACCTATTTCACGCAAACCACAACGAAACGATCCGACACAGCAGCAGGTCGCTTACACTTCCCACAGGACACTAGCCTGCATTTTTCACACGCCGTGAAAAACGCAAGATGCCGACTGGATTGAGGCCACAATCGGACCGCAGACAGTCAATGCGACGCAGAATTCGAATGGCTTCATTCGGGTCTCTAAACTCTCCTGCTATCCGTTCGCACCTTCCTCTTTCTGAAGCCGCACAGACTCGAACGAGAGTTGACCCTTCTTCATATTAACCGTGACACGGCTGTATTCAGGAATTGTGCCGGCTAGGATTTGCCGAGACAACGCGGTCTCCAGATGGCGCTGCAGGAAGCGCTTCAACGGCCGTGCACCGTACACAGGGTCATAACCCTCGCGTGCGATATACTCCTTCGCTGCATCTGTCAGTTCCAGTTCCAGGTGCCGATCCATGAGTCGGACGCGCAGCAGTTTAAGTAGCAGGTCGATGATTCGCTTGATTTCAGAAAGGGTCAGCGGCTTGAACAGTACAATCTCATCCACTCGATTGAGGAACTCTGGCCGGAAGTGGATCCGCAATTCGCCCATCACCTTGCTCCGCACCTGTTCAGCGATTTCGCCCTTTTCGCTCGCATTTTCGATTAAAAGTGGGCTGCCGATGTTCGATGTCATGATGATGATGGTATTCTTGAAGTCCACCGTGCGGCCTTGACTGTCCGTGAGCCGCCCGTCGTCGAGGATTTGCAGCAGAACATTGAAGATGTCGTTGTGCGCCTTTTCGATTTCATCGAAGAGCACTACACAGTACGGCTTGCGGCGTACGGATTCAGTGAGCTGGCCTCCTTCCTCGTACCCAACGTACCCCGGCGGCGCCCCAATCAACCGTGCCACGGCATGCTTCTCCATGTATTCGCTCATGTCGATGCGAACGATATTTTCCTCACTGTCGAACAAGCTTTCGGCCAATGCCCGAGCCAGCTCGGTTTTGCCCACCCCTGTTGGTCCCAGAAAAATGAATGAGCCAATCGGGCGCTTAGGATCTTTGAGCCCGGACCGGGCACGAATGACGGCATCGGCCACTGCTTGCACCGCTTCATCTTGTCCAATAACGCGTTCATGGAGAATCTGGTCCAGCCGAAGCAATTTCTCTTTCTCGCCTTCCAGCAGGCGAGACACGGGAATTCCGGTCCAACGGGAAACCACCTCGGCGATCTCGTCGGCTGTGACTTCCTCTTGCAGGAGTCGTCGCTTGGACCGATTACCGCCGACCTTGGCTTCGGCTTCTTTTAGCTGTTGCTCGAGCTGCGGGATCTTGCCGTACTTGTATTCAGCGACGCGTGTCAGGTCGCCTTTACGCTGGGCCTGTTCCATTTCAGTTCGCGCTAATTCAAGGGCAGCCCGCAGTTTCTGGATGTCGTCGATGGCGTGCTTTTCGCCTTCCCACTGCGCTTTGAGTGCGTCCCGGTCGCTATTGAGATTGGCGAGCTCCTTTTCCAGGGCGGTCAGGCGTTCCTTGGAAGACTGATCTTTTTCCTTGCGCAGAGCCTCGCGTTCAATTTCGAGCTGAAGAACGCGGCGTTGGAGCGATTCAAGCTCTTCCGGCATGGACTCCATTTCGGTCCGCAGCTTGGCGGCGGCTTCATCCATGAGATCGATGGCCTTGTCCGGTAGAAATCGGTCTGAGATGTAGCGGTGCGAGAGTTGGGCGGCCGCTACCAGAGCGCCATCCTGGATGCGGACACCGTGATGCAACTCGTAGCGTTCTCGCAGACCACGCAGAATGGAGATGGTGTCTTCGACGCTCGGCTCGTCGACCATTACCGGCTGAAACCGGCGCTCTAAAGCGGCATCTTTTTCGATGTACTTGCGGTATTCGACGAGCGTTGTGGCACCGATGCAGTGAAGTTCACCCCGAGCGAGCATCGGCTTGAGCATATTACCTGCATCCATGGCCCCCTCCGCCTTTCCGGCCCCAACCACCGTGTGGAGTTCGTCAATAAACAGGATAATCTGCCCTTGAGCCTTGGTTACTTCCTGCAGCACAGCTTTCAGCCGCTCCTCGAATTCGCCCCGGTATTTTGCTCCCGCAATCAGCGCTCCGAGGTCGAGAGCAACGATGCGCTTCTCTTTGAGGCTCTCAGGCACGTCGCCGGAGACGATGCGCCGTGCCAGACCCTCCACGATCGCAGTCTTGCCCACCCCCGGCTCGCCGATCAGCACGGGATTGTTTTTGGTCCGGCGTGAGAGTACCTGGACGCAACGCCGGATTTCCGCATCCCGGCCGATGACTGGGTCGAGCTTGTTCTGCGCCGCCAGCCGGGTCAGGTCGCGTCCGTATTTTTCGAGCGCTTCGTACGTAGCTTCGGGATTTGCGCTTGTAACCCGTTGATTGCCACGCACCTCGGTCAACGCCTGCAAAAAATTCTCGCGCCGGAAGTCGAGCGTCTTAAATATTTTCCCGATCTCAGTCGTGGCCGGTTCGGAGAACATGGCCAACACAAGGTGTTCGACACTGACATAATCATCTTTGAGTTTTTTGGCTTCATCCTGGGCAGTCACCAGCAATTTGTTGAGACGCTGGGTCACATACATACCTTGACCGGCCGTTGTAACGCCGGAGACGCGCGGAATCCGATCCAGACCCTCCTGAATTTTCGTCTTCAGCAGGTCAGGCGAAATCCCGGCCTTTTCAACCAGGCGCGGTACAAGACCCTCCTCCTGTTCGAGCAGAGCAAGCGCGAGATGTTCGACGTCGACGGCCTGATGCTGATTACGCGTGCCAATCGCCTGCGCTTCAGCCAGCGCAGCCTGGGATTTTTCCGTGAATTTGTTCAAGTCCATATAAGTTCAACGAGTCAACGATCTGACATCATCTAACCGATGCTTTCGTCCTGACCTTTTGGTTGGATGGCGGCGGCCAACTCTTCCTCATCTGCAAGCCGGGCCCTGCCCGCCTTACCAAGGGCCAATTTGAACGCAACCATAGAAACCTTATCATCCGCCAGGCGCCGAAACAAATAACGCGTGCCGGATCCTGGCCAAGCCTTTTTTCAATCTGCGTTGTTCGGCGAATTGGCGTCCAGCCTGAATTTTTCACAGAAATATGCAGGCTAATCTAAGCCGAGAACCAATCAATCGTCCCGCTGGGACGGGGCTATTTTTCTCATGACTCCAGGCACTTCGTGCCTGGCTACTATCAGCCTGTCCCTCCGGGACAAAAGCCATTCGCCCCCCTCTCGAGCGCCTCGCGTTAAGTTTATGCTTATGGGCGGCCGGCGGACTCTTCACGGCTAGCCTTCGGCTAGATTTTTCACACCCCGTGAAAAATGCACACACAGCTCCGACATCCGTCGGAGTGAATGCCGATCCGGCCCAGGCCGGATGAAATATTCAGGCTAGGATTGCTTTCCCGGATTTTGGGCCCTCATCAGCGACTGGAACTGTGCTTGCGACTCGGCGGTTTCTGCGGTGCGGCGGCTGCGCTCCGCGTGCTCTGCCGGTCCCTTTTTTCCACGAAACGGAAGTGAGACGGGATTTGATCGACTCGTTCCACTCGAAGTCCAAGATCCGTAATCAGACCGTCTTTGAGACCATAGATCCAGCCATGAATGGCAAGCTTCTTCCCACGCCTCCAGGCGTCCTGGACGATCGTCGTATGCGTAAGGGCCTTTGCCTGCTCAATCACATTGAGTTCGCACATGCGATTGACACGTTCTTCGTCGCCTTTCAGACAGTCGATGTCCTCGCGGTGCCGCGCGTATATGTCCTTGATTTTGCTGAGCCAATTGTCGATCAGCCCGTGACTCAAATTCTCCAGCGCTGCTTTCACGCCGCCGCACCCGTAATGGCCGCAGACGATGATATGCTTCACATGAAGCACATCGACCGCGTACTCCACAACAGACAGACAATTCAAATCGGACGGATAAACAAGATTGGCAACATTGCGATGCACGAACAGTTCGCCGGGTAACATCCCGACGATTTCATTCGCCGGAACGCGGCTGTCAGAGCAGCCGATCCAGAGATATTCCGGCGCATGTTGCTGCGAGAGCTGCAGAAAATAATCCGGCTTGTCCTGCGTCATCTGCTGGGACCATTGCCGATTTTTGGCTAAAACTGATTCGATTTCTTCCATAACTTTGGTGCCTTCTCGATCAACCCCGAATTTGTGCGGTCCGCGGCATCTGATCTACCCTTACGGAGGGCACAATCAATCCCTATCGCGCTCCTCAGCATGGAGCGAGTCAAGACGACCACTCCCATTATGACGGCTCAGAAGTTGGTTCAGCGATACAGGTGCGGCGGCGTATGCTGCCAGGCGCCTCCGAGACGGCCTCGAGCCCGGCCAAGCTCGAACAGAGCCATCATGTACTCCGGATCGACCAGCTTATTGGTTCTAAACCGGAGCGTGTTTGGAATGTAGGCCAGATTAAATTTGATGCCTTGCTGTTGCGCAAAAAGGTAAGAATCGAGGATCGTATCGTAGAAGTCACTTTTGATGAGGGTATTAAACGCGCGGGCCGTAATGGAAAAGGTTTTGGGCTTGGTCACCTCGAAGGACGGTTCCAGGATGTTGTTGATGATGATGTAAATCTGCCCTGGCGGCTGCTTCGTGGCGGAGAGTCGCCCGGCCGCGGCGAGTTTGAGGGGTATGGCCAGCACTTCCAGCGCCGTGCCTCCGTCGACATGCATTTCTTTGAAATGGTGGCCGTCAGCCTCTGCGTCGATGAAGACGGGATCAAACAACCCTGGGATACTCGCCGACGCGACTAAGACCTTTCGAAATAATTCGAGCGCGCCGGGCTTCCCGCTGGCAGCGATTGCTCCCATGTTCCACAGCACCGGCCGTTGCGCGTCGAGATTTGTCGTCACCACAAAGAGCCGTCGCCCTTTTCTGTGGGCAGCAGCAACATCGTCCAGCATTGTCTGGTCGACCTGCCGAGAGACGACGCGTTGCAGAGGCTGTGTATTGTAAAGGCCTTCACCAAACAAGCCCATGACCGGATTGCCTGATAGAATGCCACGGAATGACATTTCCGTGTACAGCGCCTTGAGTCGTTGATCATAGGCCGATCCCAGGAAAGCGAAAGGCGCCATCAGGGCGCCGGTGGAAATGCCTGTGACCATGCTGAAGGTCGGCCGCCGCCCGCTTTCGCTCCAACCATTGAGGAGGCCGGCGCCAAACGCTCCATGTTCTCCGCCCCCGGACAGCGCGAGGACGGAGAATTCGTTTGCACCGTTCAATGCCGGTAAATGTGCCACTTGCGGCCGCAGCACCGCGAGCGGCGCGTCGGCCCAGGTGCGGACGTTGGCTATGCCCATTGGCACAGCGGATTCCAAGTCGGACTCGGTGTAGGGCGTGCGCACTTCGCCGCCGGTACTGGAGCTGACGGTAGCCAGAGCAACGATCAGGGCTCGGACAATTATGCGACACTGAGGGGAATTTGCCATATCTGGCGACTATCGCTTCGGGATTGAGCAGATCAAGAATCGTGAGACGACACCAAACAAAACCTGCCAGCGGATCGGGATTTCCTCTCCACGATCAAGCGGAATCATCACTTGGCTTGTAGCGACGTGACGTGGCAATCCGCGAGAAAAGGACGGGAACCTATTCATAGATTCATACTTTTCAATTTATCGATGCAGCATTACGCGCCTCGAACCGGTTCGCAATTACGAATAATGGAAGGATATATTCCAATATCAGTATTTGTGAGATGAGCCGGTCGGGCGTAACCCTGCGGACATCTATCTATGAAAAACTATCCCCTGCAACCGCGGCGGTACGCGCTCCCTTCGTTGGCCGCTGTGCTGCTTACCATTTGCTACACTCCAGTTTTTGCCGAAAGCGCCGGCGAGAATCTTCCAAAATCAGTAGAACTAGTATCCGCCTGTTTTCCGCAATTCGGCGCCTCCGCTTACTATGACCTCGGCCAGCAGACGGACGTTGCCTTACATCGTTCGGGGCTCGTTGTGGAGTTTCACAAAGAGGGCCTTGGCGCCGCGCTCTGGTATCGCCTCGGCCAAATCCACGGGTCTGGCGTGACCTGGGGCGGTAACCGGGTAGCCGGCATGAACGGGTACTACCCTGCGGTCGCCATCAGCAAAGAAGGATACGTCATTGTGGTCTATTCCAGCAGAAACTCCCAAACGGACTGCCAACTTTATTATCGAGTTGGAAAACTAGACCCTGCTGGCGACCAGACACAATCAATCACCTGGTTGACCGATATCATCCATTGGGATGCCGGCTTCAGAAACTCGATCGCCATAAACGATAGCGGCGCCATTGTCAGCGTACATGAAACTCACGGATCAAGTAATAGTCTGTATTACAGGGTCGGCCGCCTTAAAAATCCGGCTGGTGGCGAGTATACCGTCCAGTGGGATTCCGCGCCGTGGGGAATTAATTACGATACCGGAACCAGTCCGCACATCGCGATCAATAACCACAACCAGGTCGTTGAGGTCCATCAAGTTCCTGGGGAATGGCTCTTGCATTATCGGCGTGGGAACCTCGTGGGCGGAACGATTCAATGGGGCGACTCGCGGCGATATGACAGCCACGCGACCAATCCGGGGGTCGCTCTTCTCGACAGCGGGTTGGTCCTGGAAATCCATGCCAGTAACGGCCTGTTTAGCAGAACCGGAACGCTGAGCCTCTCCAACGGGCAAGACATCGACTGGGCGGCGCCACACGCAATCGACAGTCGACCCGTCGTGAAGGAACCGGCGTTAGCGAGCAATGGCTCGTCTGCCGTTCAAACTCATCATGCTCTTGTCGGCACCGCACACAGAGAGGAGCTATATTTTTCCGTGTCCGATATTTGCGATTAGTACGCGCAATCCATGAGCGATCGTTGTATTCGCGTGCGGCCAAGCTCGATCCCGCGGCCAAGGTCCGCCTTGGCCTAGTGGTTCCTGGCAAAAATAAGCGAGATTAAGTGAGATATGCTCAGTGGTGCGCTAGAGCAGGTGCTCTTAAGCGCCGAAGGCGCGCTGGAGTTTGGACATTTCGCAGGCCAACAGGATGCCTTCGACCGGATCTCAGGCCGCTTAGGCCGAGGGCCTCCGTAGGAGCAAAATCTTTAAATGGCCAAGCTCGGATGTGCCCAGGCGCGACAGGCGAGACGCCTATCCTACATTGCTCTGTGTCCTACCGGGGTGTGGACTGCGTCGTTTCCGCGGTCGGGCTTGGCTGCAATTTTGATGCAGCCACGCATGACTCCAACAGTTTCTAAGAAACATCGGCGTTGGCGTGACCACACCCCCGAT
>CAZMNG010000175.1:0-7307 GCA_964567505.1 uncultured Chthoniobacterales bacterium | reverse complement strand
TTTGCCTCGACTTCGTCACAAAGCGGCTGGTAAACCCTAACACATCTATTCAGGAAAGCCGCGATCTGAGGCGGCGAGCGCAGTTTAACTTCTTGATTGAGCGTAGGACTCGATTGCTGAAACCGCACTTGCGTGCACCACCTTTGAAGGTGGCGCGAGAACTCGCCGGTTTCAGAATTTGCCAACGAGCGTTAATCGCAGTTGCAGGGGTTCGACCGGTTTGAAGACGCATGATCTGTTCCAAAAAGTCTGCAACGTTTTGGGATCATGCTCTAGCCATTGGATTGGCGGAGCGAGTTTGGCAACCCGCTCCGCCACGATTTCATCACTCGGCGGGGGAAATACCGAATATGTCCTCGTAACCGGAGGAAAGCTCCAGGATTCGACCGATGATCAGAAGCGACACGCCGAACGCCGCGAGGGAAAACCAGCCAAAAAACACGGATGGAGAGGAGCAACGGCCAGTTCTTCCATGATCCAAACAGTGCTCCCCCATTCGTTGAGAGCCGCGCATGGCAGAAGCATGAGCGGCCCCATGAACAGGAGAACATAGGCGACCGACCAGCCCTTGCACGCAAAGGTCGGCAGGCGTGTTCTTGCATAGTCGAAGCCGGTTACCCGCGCCTGTCCACCCTTGGTCACCAGGATGGCATGTGGCGTCAAGTTACGATGGATCACTTCATGCCGATGCGCATGGTCCAAAGCGGTCAACAGATTGCGCATGATCTGGCGTTTCTGGTCGAAGGTCAGTGCCATACTGCTCTTGGTCAGATGCAATCGAAGGGCTTGCGCCGGAAGATCCTCTGTGACCAAGACCACCAGGTCTTCATCGTCGTTGACGAATAAGTCCTTGACCGCGAGGATATTGGCATGGGTCGGCATGTGCGCGACAGCGCGATACGCGTTGCTTATCTTCTTGAATTCTTCTTGCCGCGCATCTTTGTCCAGATACGGATCCGCCTGGGTAGACGCGAAGCCACGCAAGGCCTCCGCTCTTCCCGAGCAACGCATGCTTCGCTCGGTACTCGCTATAGCGGTCAGTGCCACCGAGTTTCTCTTCGACTTGCCAATCGCGAAATACGAGGGCCTCATTCTTGGGCTTTGCCTTGCCGGTGATGGTCTTGGCGATTTGCTTATGGAAACGAGAGATGTCTTTTAGCCGGTTTTCCGGGATGCGGCTCGTGTCACGAAGGTACTTCAGGCAGTGCTTGATATCTGTGACGTCAGGACCGTCGATGCCAGCCTGGTCGTGGATTGCGCAGAACCGCCGCATGCACGTGGGCCTTGCGAAGCTCAACCTGGCCGGCATTCGCCTCTCGGATAAGAGTCCCTATGACCTTCGCGTGGTTGCGCAGCTTCGCAAGCGCGGAATGGAAAGGCTGCCGACCTTCGGGATACCACTTGGATCCATAGACATCGATGCTCCCGTGCGTCCCCTTCACATCGAGGAGATAGACGGCATGCGGTGCGAGCACGGCGATGTCGATCTCAAACACTTCCATACCCCGCCGCATCTCAAAATTATGAAAGATCAACCATCCATCAGGCAGGTGGTCGCGCAAGAACCCGATGGCCCGACGCTCCGAGTCATTGGCACGCTAACCCATGGGGACGACTTTGGCCATCAACGCCCCCGACCTCAATGGCAGTCTCAACAAGCGCTATCGCCTGCTTCTGGAGTTTCAGTGCTTTCGCAATCTTGTCGTGCGCGTCGATTACGGGTCCAGCCAAACGTTCACGGAACGACTTACCGGGCCATGGAAGCTCGAAGTCTGCCATGTGCGGATCCCAAACGCGAGGAATGCTGTTGCCTGATGCCTGTCGCTTCACCAATGCTCGGCCGTGCGGAGTTCGCAAGAAAAGGTAGATAAATGCCCCGTCAATCTCCGTTTTCGGGACAATTCTGTAAAGATCGTCGGCGCAAAAGATGTCTTCAAGCCAACCAGATACAAATATAGGCCTTCCGAAAAGACCATATATCTTCCCCGCGGCCTGAAAAATCACCCAGCCGCGCTTTACAATAAACTCCTCAAAATTAGGCGTTCGATTGCTTACAAACCTGGTCTCGCTAGCTTCATACAAATATGCGTCACTGCCACTAACGAACTGGCGCCCACATTCGGGGCCATCTACCCAGAGGCGCTTAAAGATAGGAGGTTTGAAGAGTCGGTTCGTTACCTTAGACAGCCGTTCGGCAGGGTGACGACCGTTCCTAACGGCTTCGTCTGCTTCAAGTGCAGCGGGTGAGTGGAACGGCGCATCCAATCGTCGCCTTAGATTCGAAGACGATATTGCTGACCAGCCAAGCTTCGTGACATCCGAAGATTTCAGCTCCGGAAGACCTAGCTCCTGGAGCATATGTTCAGTTGCCACCGTTATCGAGTTAGCCGCATCCGATCTCAAGCTCGCTGCACGATGAACAAGCGCATGCGCCTGATCCTCAATCTCTGCTAGTCGAGGGACAGGAAGATGTGCGATGTGATGAGGCTCAATGTGCTGAACAATTGCGCCATAAGTACCCGAAAGTACGATAGGGAGACCAAACCGGCTGGACAGATACGCATAAAGGTAGCCAGATTTGACCTTTGACAAATTTGGAGCAACCCGCATGAAGTGTTCGGAGCCTGCCATTCCCTCCATATCGGTACGGGCGTACGCCATCCTCCCAATGGTGCCCGAGCGCGTGATTAGGGTCCACCCTTCGTAGAGAACCAACGCTGGGTTACCAGCAACCTGTTTTTTTGATAGCAAGGCAACGTCCGAAAGATCTGCTTGAAGGATATCTGTGCTGCCAAGAAAAGGAACGCCGTGTTCAGGATCATCAACGTAGACGCGAGGAAAGCGCGGTGCGTTGAATATTCCGCCGTCATGACCAGTGGTTAATTCCTTAAGCGGTTGGGTACGCAGTTTCTTTAGAAGTTCCTTTGCCTCGGTCCCGCCGGAAAGGTAAGGGCCGCAGTCCAGACGGCGCCCATTGTTCTCAAGCCACGAACTCGGGATGGTCTTGCACCGAAATCTCCGGCTCATGACACCACCTTGCCAGTCTCCAAGAACTCTTTGAACTTCATGGCAACGATCGGCAGCTCATCATGAATCCGTCGGGAGCGACACGTCGTGCGGCGGATTTCGACTTCGCCGCCCTTGCGAACCCGCTCAATCACCTCCTCCTCATCGAAAATCAGTTCTTCACCGTCCGGCGCGCGCCGGAACAACAGCTCGCCCCGCGCGTCGACACCAGCCCTACCCACAACAGCCATGAAGACCTTGTATTCTGGATGTTCTGCGTTGATCAGCTCCTCCTGACTTCGGCGTCGCAGGACAAGTAAGCTCGGCAGGGCCGGTGTCAGGCCGTACTCCTTCACGGTGACCTTGAAGAGCTCTACCGGAAGGTCGACGCTGGCCAATAACTTCGCAATGCCGAAGGATCCAGCAGCGGGCGTACTCATCGCTTGGATTTGGTTGCCAGGTCTTTGCGCCCTTAATGCATTCATTGATACGTTGTTGGATCGCTTGCTGTCCCGCATCCTCGAACGGTTCGTCACCCTTGATCCAAAATTGACGATCGGCCGGCGCTCTGGTCTCGTCATAGATCTTGGCGAGCAAGAGCACTGCCAACTGCTTAAAGGAATTCTTGTGATCTAACCCGAGGTTACGGTTCAGGTATCGGCGGGCACGGAGCAGAGCGTCTTCCAGGTTCTCCGCCTCCGCGCTGATTTGGATGACGCCGCCAGTCCGCTCCAAATCACCGGTCACCGGGAACAGGCCACACCCCCAGCGGCTTGGCGCGAACCTCGAAGCGCGTCCGTTCGACTTGAAAGAGGGCCTCTTCCTGGCCATTGGTCCACATTCCTAACGTTACTGCTGGGATGAGCTCCATCAGTTCCTTTAAGTCCTTCAGATCGGTATCTGCTTCTGAGAGAGACCAAAGCTTATCTTCTGCGTCTTGCATAGGATGAGCCGCTGAAGGTTTTCATTGTTGTGCTCAGCGCCCGGGCGAAAGACGGCAATGTCGATCCGCTTGCGCCCATGTCCAGAAATGCGCGGATTGTAATTAACCTCGATATCGCCACGATCAAAACCGTAGCTCTCGATCAGTTGACGGAGGATCTTCTTGATGAGTAGTTTCTTAGGGGAGCTGGTCTCCTTATTGCCTGTGAGGATGTCGATGAAGAAGTCCCCCTGGCCTTCATCTTCGGTCACATCCGCAGCCTCGACGATATCGTTTTCGAGATCGCTCATCGATCGAGCCCCTGAAGGAATTCGCGGTATTTGCTTGCGATTACCGGCAAGTCGTTGTCCTCGATCTTTTCGCTTCGTGTCAGGGTTCGTTCGACGACGCGTCCTCCGATGCGAATGCGCTCGGTGTGCGCTCGCGGCTCGACAATCTCTTCGCCATCGGGGGTCCGTTTAAAGAGTTTGTTACCTCGTCGATCGATGCCAACCTTGTCCGCCACAGCCATGAACACAGGGTATTCCTCTGCACCACCGAGCGCCTCGGCGTGCTTCTCCTGCTCGGCCTTGCGGCGAAGGAAAAGCAGGCTTGTGAAGATGTTCACGTTGGCTTCAGCAATGAACGCCTCAATAGGCAAATCGACGGAGGCGAGCACTTGCGCCTCGCGCATGATCCACCAGCGAATGTACTCGGCAGCAGGATTGCCCAGGACGCCATCAGGTAGAACGATACCCATCCGGCCTGTTCCAGGCTTGAGCCACTTCAGGCACCGCTCGATGAACAAAGTTTCTGGCGCTACGCTGCTCTTCAAGGTACCGGTATTACGAAATCCGCCCTCACCATCTGGCTTCCAGTCGTGAGCCAGTTCATAATGCCTAAGGATATTTTTGTCTGTAATCGGAATATCTGTCCCAAACGGCGGGTTGGTCATTACGACGTCGATGGACCCCAGCTTGATTTCGTGTCTGGCCTTCGCAACGTCGGAAAGGTGCCCGTTCGGGAATTCCAGTGCATTCATATGATAGATGTGGCCACGACCGTCGCCAGCCATGACCATATTCATCTGAGACGCTCGGATCAGGAAAGGATCGAAGTCTGATCCATAAACCATTCGAGCCGCATACTCCTTGAGCCGTTCATGCACATTGAGGAATTCCATCGTGCTCTCGTTCCCGGCTTCGGTACGCTGCTCACCGCGGAATTTCTTCAGCATGTGGCCAAGCGTTGCAACGAGAAAGCCGCCGGTCCCGCAGGCTGGGTCCAAGACTGTCTCATTCTCCTTGGGGTCAAGCATCTTGACGACAAGCTTCACCACGCCCCTGGGCGTGAAGTACTGCCCGCGGTCTCCGCGCAAATTCACGCCGACCAGTTCTTGATAGGCGACGCCTTTGGCATCCACATCGGTGCGCGTAAAGTCGTATTTGGCTAGTTCGGAGACAATGAATGCCAACGCGCGATCTGACAAAGAAATCTCTTCATTGCCACGAAAGATGTTGCTGTACTGCTTTTTAACCTCATTAAAGAGTTCGTCGATCCGCTTGCGGATCTCTGCACGTCCCTTGTCGTCAAATTGCTCCTTCGGACCTGCCCAGAATCGGCGCTTCCATGACTGGCGTTGCTGCGTGCGCAGGCTCTCATCGTGCATTTTGCAGAAAATGAGGTAGAGGAATTGCCAGAACGCGGCGTCCTTTGGCATGCCCTCGTTGCCGTGAATGAAGTTGTGGCAGCGGCGAAACGTGACTTTCAGCATCTCATTGTCGGCGACCCGCGTATGCGCATCTGACATGACATCCTTGGTGCCAAAAGATTCCTCGGCGATCGGCCAATCACCGAGTGGATTGCATTTCGCCTCGAAACGCGTCTGTTCCTTTTCAAGAAAGAAGAATTCAAGCCCGTTGGTCCAAAGGCCGTACTGGACAGCGTCAACTTCACGCATGACAATTTCGAGGTCTTCGAGATCCCTTGCGGCTTGGTCAAAGTCACGAATGCGAATGGTGTTCTTGCCCACATTTGGTTCCGGTCGGCAAATTACTACTCGCCCTAAGTTCTCAACCGTGTGCTCTTTCCCATGATGGAAGATTGCAATATCGAGTTTCTTGCGTCCACCAAACGGAAAATCACACTCCATGTCATCCGGAGAGAAGCCGTATTCATGTATTAAAGCACGCGCCACTCGTTGACGAACAAGCTCTTTATTGGTTTCCTTGACCTGTTTTTCCGATACGTAGTCGATCGTGTATCCGGCCGGGACAGTGTACGAGAATGCGTCGTTTTTTATTTTTGCCACCATTCATCCCCGTTCATTCCCGTCAGCATCACCACTTGTATCGTGCATTAGTTAGGCCTCTGGTCGTATGTTTTTGATCCTCAATCCAGGCAACTAGACTAGGTCCTTTCTTGAAAATCGCCATTGGCCTCACACCTTGAATGCGGGCAGCTCTCCAGACTGAGCCATGGAGTAGATCGACTTCGCCCCAACCTTGAGGAGGACTGCCACATCCCGGATCCTCAGAATCTCCTCGTCCTGCATGGAGCTCACCCCACCACCAGCCTCATTGAAGGACGTTCCTGTCGAGCGGATCGCGCCATCAGGGAATACAGTGCAGAAAACTATAGAGTTTGGAAAAAATTGCCAGATAAAGTTTGTGTTGCATAACACTCAACAGTACAATAATTTATTGTCCATGAAGGGCTTTG
Organism: uncultured Chthoniobacterales bacterium; assembly: GCA_964567505.1. Taxonomy (GTDB): domain Bacteria; phylum Verrucomicrobiota; class Verrucomicrobiia; order Chthoniobacterales; family JAFAMB01; genus JAFAMB01. The sequence goes on along the minus strand of CAZMNG010000175.1, from coordinate 658 downwards.
GCGAAGCAGTTAGGGAGCTGAGAACGGCACAAAACCTCGGACTGCGGGAGACCGCATCTAAGGTTGGGATCTCACCTGCCTATCTTAGCCGGGTCGAGCGCGGTAAGGAGCCTCCTCCGAGCGCTGAGGTCATTAAGGAACTAGCCAGAGTGCTTGCCGCGGATCCCGACGTTCTATTCAGACTTTCATCCTCTACAGATCCTGAGATAACCGGCTACCTTCGTGGTCACCCCAACGCGCTCTCGTTTTTGAGGCTCTTAATGGACCAGAAAGTCTCCTCAATGGAGATTGAGAGACTGAAGGTCCTTACGGTGGAGATTGTTCGATCCAGGGACTGTGGTGCATGATTTAACTTTGCAGCCGGAAACCCGGTTGGGCGAGTTATCATCTTTAATAGGCCGCCAAGCCACCATCCGAATAGTTGTGCGGCCAACCGTCTTGGGGCGGATTGAGTTTTGAGCACACCACGAGTTCTGGACAGCCAAAGTCCGGCCCGGCACAGACTGTGACTTCGGAGATAGGGCGTAAAAGCCTAATCTGTAGCGCGTTAATCTGGATGGGAGAGCGGCGGCAATCAGGATGGCTTTGAAGCGGTCGCCGCTACAGGATGATTGTCGCGGGGGGTCGTATTGCCTCAGGGAGAAATGTTCCCGAACGC
>CAZMNG010000174.1:4693-7340 GCA_964567505.1 uncultured Chthoniobacterales bacterium | reverse complement strand
AAGGTTAGCGTCACTTCGCTGCCGGGCCCGAACGCAGACATCGCCTGCAAACTGGTTTCGATCGCTGATTCCTCAAGATACATACTGACACCCAGCCAAGAGAAATAGGCAGGCCGATCGATGCCGATGCCGTGACAGGCGAGCGATTCGCCCAACGTTTCGCGCGTAAAATCGGTGGCGACGAAGATCACGTTGCCGGGCATACGAAAACCGGCCTTACCGATCATCTCGCGCTTTGCGGCCTGGGTCGCCGGGTGATCCACTTCGATGATTTGCAGCGTTCTTGCCCAGTCCGGCTGGCGCAAGATAAATGTGTCAAATCCAGCGCCGACCAGAACGTAGCGGCTTATCCCCGCCGCCGCAGCTTGCGCCAGCTTGTCCTCAGTGTAACGCGAGCGCAGACAAACATGCGCACGCATGGCGCGATTCACCGGCTCTTGGTAGCGTGCCGCGTGGGCGCGGATGGTTTCGGTGATCTGTGCGCCAAGAATCGCCAGGGCGACCGGATCCTCGAACAGCAGCGGCCGGTCATCCAGAAGTTGATGTGCGGCGCGCATTATGGCGGTGCCGAGCGCCGTCTTGCTGGCGGTTTTAGTCATATTTTCGGTGTGGGTTGTGAACCGCGTGAAAATCGCTTTACATGCGGCATGATTCACCAAATATGTTACGGCTCATGAAGTTGCGACGATTCGGATGGTTCGTTGCGTTCCTGGCCGTTGCAGTTGCGCTTGCTCTAAGTTCATGCATGAACCAAGAGGGCGTCGGCCCGGGCGACGGCGAACTTAAGGGTGGCCCAGGCAATCTGAATTAACACGTTTCGGGCGTCGAACTGCCGGGAACCAACACCCGGGGCAACGCATCGCGGGCACTCAGACAGCTTTACCGGCGCCGCCAAACAGGTGTGCATGCGCGGAATCAAACGCAAAACCGACCGCATCGGAGTGCCTGAAATTTTGGAACCCTTTGACGTTTATGGTGATGCGACTGCCGGTCGCAGTCGTTCCATGAATGAACGTAAGATCGCCCAAATTCTCAACGACTTCGATGACGAGTGTTCCAAGCCCTTTTCCGGGCTCGCAAGCCCGAAGATGTTCGGGCCGCAGACCCAAAGTTAATTCTGCCCCCGATGCGACACCTGGCGGTTTGGCTCTTTCGAGGCTGACGTGTTGACCAGGAAAATCCGGCCCGGCAATTACGATTGTGCGGTCGATCGTGTGCTCAGCGCGGACTTTGAGAAAATTCATCTTCGGCGAACCGAAAAAACCCGCAACGAAGAGGTTCGCCGGACGCTGATAAATCTCGGACGGGACGCCGACCTGCTCAATTTTGCCTTCGTTCAAAACGACAATTTTATCCGCCAGCGTCATCGCTTCGACCTGATCGTGCGTGACGTAAATCATCGTGGCCTGCAGGTCGCTGTGGAGCTTGGCGATCTCAATCCGCAGCTGCACCCGGAGTTCGGAGTCGAGGTTTGACAATGGTTCGTCGAACAGAAAGACCTCCGGTTCGCGGACAATCGCGCGTCCGATCGCAACGCGCTGGCGTTCGCCGCCGGAGAGTTCTTTCGGACGTCGCTTTAGATAGGGGGTCAGATGCAGGATCTCGGCTGCTCGGGCCACGCGCGCTTTGATCTCCTGTTTTGGCCGTTTGGCCATTTTCAGACCAAAACCCATGTTCTCCTCGACGGACATGTGGGGGTAGAGCGCGTGCGTTTGGAAGACCATCGCGACGCCGCGGTTCGCAGGATCGACCCCGTTCACTTTCCGACCGGCAATCCAGACTTCCCCTTGAGTCGAGTCTTCCAATCCGGCGATGATCCGGAGCATCGTTGATTTTCCGCACCCTGAGGGACCGACGAGAACAACGAACTCTCCATCTTCGACTTGAAGGCTGACTCCGTGGATTACTTCGACCTGACCGAACCGCTTGACGATATTGTGGAGCTGTAAACCTGCCATTCTTCCGACCTATTATTGCCCAAAAAGCACACCCTCAGGTATCAGACCGCGACTGGTAGCGCAAGGGACGATCTGAGAGTGAGCGCCCGGGAATCGATCATGAACCGACTGCGAAACAAAACTTTTTTGAAACTTCGAGTATTTCGCGGTGTTGAGCAGTGTGAGGTGACGCATGACGAACATGCAACAAATACCAGCCTCCGCTTTGGCCATTTGGATGATGGGCTCTCGGCAGTCCGGTCCTTCTGTTCGGAGCGTGCTGCGTTTGGTCGATGAAGCTCCACAAGAGATGTGATTGGCCAGGCTTCAGCTTAAAAAAAAAGTAATTACCACTAACCGTCCTCACAAGGGACACCCTTAATAGCCATGACAAAAAATATTCTGATTCTAGCTGCGGTCCTCGGCTTTGTTGCTCAATCCAGCGTCTTTGCCCAGGCGACCCCGAGCCCCAGCCCTGCAACAACCCCGCATCATCATCACAAACACCACAAGAAGTCGACCGCTCCAGCCGCTTCTCCTTCAGCTTCGCCTGAAGCCACACCCACTCCGAAGGCCTCCTGAAGAGTACGCGACTCGAATCGGCTACCGGCTCTATGATGCGGTATCCGTTGGGGTGTTTCGGGAATGCGATGCTTGCGCGCATCTAACCGTGCGAAGGATCGCTAAAACGAAAGATCGAACTAGCCCGG
>CAZMNG010000174.1:0-4593 GCA_964567505.1 uncultured Chthoniobacterales bacterium | reverse complement strand
TGCGCGCATCTAACCGTGCGAAGGATCGCTAAAACGAAAGATCGAACTAGCCCGGGCGGCAACGTCCGGGCTTGATCTTTTCTGGGCGGATAGCGCACGTTTTCCGGCATTGCGCCGAATAGCGGGCGGTCGAGCCGCGTCCAAACGCTGAATAAGAGGTTTTGTGGTCCGGTATTCGCTTTTGTTTCTCGTCATCATCGCAACATTCGCTTCAGCGCTGGATTCGAGCGCCAGACCGCCGTTCTTACGCGGACCCCGTGCTGGCGTTCCTTACTCCGAGTACCATCACCGTCCATACTACTATCGGCGCTACCACTACGCGCCATACCGGATAGTACCGATTCGCCCTCATGGATTTTACCACCGGTAGCCTCTTTGCTTTAATGAACCCGGGCTTTTCCCGTGGGAGCGGCCCGCAACACGTGCCCTGTGACGAGCAGATCGTCTCCGAACCTTTTGTAACGCACTCGCTCGAGCCGGCTCGCATCGCTCATCCGGTCGATCCCGGTTCCGCCGAAACTCGGCTTGTCGCCACCGGTCAGAACGGGCGTGACGAAACACCAGAGCTCGTCAATCAACTCCTGGGCCCGTAGTTGCCCCAGAACGTTGCCGCCCCCTTCGACGAGGAGACGTGTCACTCCCCGGGAGCCGAGATCCTTCAGCAGATCGCCCCATTCCGCATTCCGTACAAGCAGTGTCCGATCTCGGTACTGATCGGTCAATACTATCGCGTCGACCGGCAAATTCCCTGATCGTGTCACAACGACCCGCCATGGCTGGACTGCGCGCGTCCTGATGCGCGCCGTTAACCTCGGGTTATCGCGTCGCACCGTTTCCGCGCCCACCAGAATGGCATCGACTGTCGACCGTAGATACTGTACCATCCTTCGAGACCGTGCGTTGGAGAGCCACGGCGGTTCGCCCGGAGAACGCGTAATCCGGCCGTCCAATGATTGCGCAACTTTAGCGATCACCCATGGTAACCCGGTGGTGATCCATTTGTTGAATCCGACATTCAACAGATTGCACTCCTCCGCGAGCACACCGGCCGTAACCTGTATGCCGGCTTGGCGGAGTCGATCCAGGCCGCGTCCCCGGTGTTTCGGATTCACGTCGATTGCGCCGACCACAACCCGGCCGATCCTGGCGGCGATGATTGCATCGGTGCAGGGGGGCGTTCGTCCACTGGTCGAGCAGGGTTCAAGCGTCACGTAGATCGTAGCTCCCGCTGCCAGAGCCGGATCCGGCATACCGGATAACGCTTCGATCTCGGCATGCGGTCCCCCTGCGCGCTGATGCCATCCCTTTGCAAGGGCTGAGCCAGCCGCTACGATGACCGCGCCGACAGCCGGATTAGGGCTTGTTTGCCCAAGGCCTTTTCTTGCCTGGCACAATGCGATCCGCATCCAGCGAGCATCCGATTCGTTTGGCATAGCGAGCGAATTTGAGGGTCAGGCTAGGCCTGGTCCCGTTCGAACGCCGCGTCGAAAGCGACACCGCTCGGAGCAAAATCATATGAGCGGACATTCCGGCACGATTCTGTCCCGCCGTGCACACGATCCATCCGGATGTCTTCCCACTCAATCGATAGCGGACCTCGATACCCGATGTCGTTTAGAGCGACGATGATATCCTCAAACCGGATATCACCGTGGCCGATCGAACGAAAATCCCAGTACCGGCGATGATCGCCAAAACTGGTGTGACCGCCGAAGACACCGACTTCCCCGGTGCCATGACCCCACCAGACATCCTTCATATGCGCGTGGTAAATTCTGTCTTTGAATTCACGCAGAAACCTTACGTAGTCGACGCCTTGGTAGCCCAGGTGGGAAGGGTCGTAGTTGAATCCGAACCGGCGATGCCTTTTAACCGCCTCCAGCGCTCGATGCGCAGAGGCGATATCGAACGCGATCTCGGTCGGATGCACCTCGAGTGCGAAGTTTACGTCCACACTGTCGAATGCATCGAGAATCGGGATGAACCGCTTCCCGAAGTCGTCGAACCCCTTCTGAATAAATTCCTGGCTCGTCGGCGGAAAGGCATAAGACGCGTGCCATACGCTTGACCCGGTGAACCCCGGAACGACCGCCGGAAATTTGCGCCCGCCGGCCGGCTTCGCATCGATGAAGTTTCGCGCGGCTCGCGCCGCCTTGATCATCTGATCCGCAGCCCGCCGGCGAACCCCTTCCGGGTCGCCATCCTTCCAGATTTCCGGCGGCAAGATCGCCTGGTGCCGTTCGTCAATATTGTCGCAGATGGCTTGTCCGACCAGGTGGTTGGACACCGCGAACGCGGTCAACCCGTTATCGGTAAGAAGCTTCCAGAGTTCTTCGCAATATTCCTTGGATTCAGCCGCCGCAGCGACGTCGAAGTGATCACCCCAGCAAGCGAGTTCAAGTCCGTCAAAACCCATACTCTTCGCCAATGGAGCGAGCTCTTTTAAAGGAAGATCGGCCCACTGGCCGGTGAACAAGGTGACTGGTCTAGCCATATTTATTTCGGGGGGAGAAAATGATTGTTGGACCTCTCCGTCGCCTGTCGCTTGGACAGGCCGAATTCAACGAAGGTCCCCAAACAAACCCAAAATCTTCCGGCGTTCAACGATTTTAGCCTGAACTTTTCATACAGCCCGGGCCGTATGAAAAGTTCAGGCTAAGGTGTTATTGACGTTCTTGAGAGGTGGACTGGTTAAATTTGGTTACTTTTATGCCCTGCAGGGCTCAAGAAGTTTTGCCACGGCCTAGCAGAGGTCGCAAGAGACTGGACTGATCCTACGAAAGCGCCATTGGGAAACTCAGTTCGTAAACTATGGCACGGTTAATGCTAACTGGCGTACGACCTTTCAGGTCACACTCGTCATCAAAATCACTAGCCGCATTCTCAGAAATTAACCAACCCACAACAGGAAAGAAAACTCTTGGCTTAACCGGGTTGACCGTGAACGCGATGGTCACGATGTGTAAACTTTCTACTCAAATGCTCGATGGAGCTTTCCAAAGAACTCAATTTCGCTGTCGATGACCGTCTCGGTTTCTTCCGCAGAAAAACGGTAATAGACGATTCCTGCTCATGAACCATCCGAGCCAAGCGAGCGAAAAACATAACGTGTAGAAGATAACGTTACATTTTTGTTCGGGACGCGCTGACGCTCTTCATCAACAATTGACGAGGTTCTGATGTCTGCCTGCTGCGCGAGGTCTGGAGCGGAGACCAGGGAGCCGCGAGATCGCAGGAGTACTCCCGTTGCCGGTCGCTGCGTTGGCATTGTGCAAAGCGGTGCTTCCAACCAATCGAATGGACTCCGTCACCGTTGTGGCCGGCGATAAAGGGGTCGTCATTGCGGTGATTACCGCTCGCGGCATCCCAACCCGGACCGGAGGTGCAAAGGCCGTTCAGAGTTACGGCGATGTCGTTCGTTCCGGAAACGATGTTGTTGAACGCGTCGCCGTTCGCGATTGCCGGGTCGCAAATGAGAGGATTCAGGAACTCAAGAGCCCACATCCACACAGAACTTACTTTAGTTGGGATGACTTACCGCGAGACGCCATCTTACGCGAAATTCAGTATTTGCATTTAGTCGATACTGTTTTTGGTCGTAGCGGATACCGCCAAAATCAAGACCCTCTGGAAAAAACCGGCTGTCATGCGCTCGGATCGAGCCGCTTGCGCCGATCAAACGCCGGCGCTCGGCCCTTACCAGGGGGCGATCATGTATCTTAATGAACACTTGAGTAAAAAGCGCACAACACGTTGTACGGCGTGGAACTCTGGAGGACGTAAATTTGCCCGGTTTTTGCCGGTGGGCCGTCGAAAAACGGTGATTAGCGTTTGGCGGGCATGCGCATTGCTTAGGATCCGATTACCCATGGGCGTCAATCATGGACGCAGAATGGTTCCACGAAGTCTTGGCTGAGTGGCACCTGTGCTGCTTATGTTCTGCCGCGATAATAATTAACACCACTATCCGCATGTCCGAAAATACCCAACCCACCGCAAAGAAAACCCTAGGCTTGACCGGGTTGACCGTGAACGCGATGGCGCTGATTGCGCCGGGGGCGTTCCTCTGGCTCACCTTTGCTGAGCAATCACTCTACGGCCAACCCATGGCCGGAATCGCTATGTGGTTCGGCATAGTGCTCGCGCTGTTGCTCTGTTTGGCAACGGCCATCTCTTATGCCGAACTGTCGAAACTCTATCCAGGCGCCGGTTCGTCGTACTTCTTTGCCGAACAGGCATTCCTATCAAAAACGAAAGCGTTTCGATTTGCCCGGATCGCAAAATTCGCAGTTGGTTGGGCAAGCCATCTGTACTACTGGGTCTACCCCGGTGTGATGGTTTGCGTTACAGCGCTCATAGTCGGATATCTTGCCGGGCAGCTGTTCCCAACTGTCTTCAACTCGGCAGTGCCGAGTCCGTTGTTGATGATCTTGTTCTGCATCATCTTTCCGTTCTTCATTGGATGGATCGCGTACCGCGGAGTGAATGCGTCTACCGGTGTGAATCTTGCCGTCAACGTGATTCAGATCACGGCGCTGATTGTCTTCACGGTGATCGCCATCGGTTATCGACTCAACCACAACACTGAAGGCG
>CAZMNG010000173.1:0-7390 GCA_964567505.1 uncultured Chthoniobacterales bacterium | reverse complement strand
CGTCCCGCCGGAGAGGACGATTGCTGCGACTCCGCCGACAACTGCAGCGCCGATAAGGACACCAAGGAAGAACTTCCCTCCGGTAGCCTCGGAGGTGGCAACTTCTCCAGAAACGGTGGGCGTGGACGGACTTGTCACGAATCCGAGTCTCTCATGGAGAAGTGTCCCAGTCAATACGGCGGCCCGACGATCAGGCCCCCAAAACGTTCTCCCCACCCGCGTGGGGATGGTCCTGGTTGCGTCGCAGCGCGCCTCGGCATGGCGGACAATAGCATGTTATCGCACCACGATTTCCCCGCGTTTAGACATCAACAATGGGTTTGAATCAGGCGATTTATGATGACTCTTCCACAGACCCGGGCTCCTCGTCGCTGTCATTTGGGCCGTCCAAGGCGTCGTCCTGCCAGGAGGCGGGGTCATCCAGCGGTTCGAGATGCGTGAACACGATTACATGCGGCAGGGCTTTGTGGATTTTACCTTCGATCTGTTCCAGGAGTTTATGGCCTCGGTTCACCGTCCAGTCGCCAGGGACGAGCACATGGACTGATACGAATTTCCGTGCTCCTGCGTCACGCGTGCGCAGTGCATGAAATCGCAAGCCATTTTTTTCGTAAGAACTAAGTACGTTTTGGATCAGCACCCTGTCCGAACGCGGCAGAGCGGTATCCATCAGGCCTGAGACGGAACGCTTGACGATTCCAAGCCCCGCCCAGGTAATGTTCGCGCACACAGCGAGGGCCACCACTGGGTCGAGGCGCTGCCAGCCGGTTATGGCTACGGCCGTCACGCCAATCAGTACACCCGCAGAGGTCCAGACATCAGCGATCAGGTGGCGCGCGTTGGCTTCGAGCGCAATGGATCGGGTCTTCCGGCCCACGCGCAAGAGAAGAAAACCAACACCCAGGTTGATCAGCGAAGCGACGGTTGATACGGCCAGCCCGAAGCCGATCTCGTCCAGCGGTTTCGGGCGGATCAGTCCTTCCACCGCCGCAACTCCAATGCTGACGGCCGCAATAAGAATGAGGGTTCCTTCGACGCCACTCGAAAAATATTCGGCTTTGCTGTGACCGTAAGAGTGGTCTTCGTCGGCAGGACGCGCTGCTACAGTCAACATGGCAAGGACCATGATACCGCTGATCAGATTGACGAATGATTCGATAGCATCTGAAAGCAACCCGATGGAGCCTGTAAGGAAATAGGCTGCGGACTTGAGCGCAATGGTCACAAGTGCAGCGGCAATGGAGATCCAAGCGAAGCGGCTGAGTGAGGCGCGACTCATTACGGGTCCGGAGTTCAACCGACCGAGAGCGCGTCGGGCACGACGAACCAAGGGCGCTTCAATGATGAGTCTGCCTTCAAAGGGTTGCCTCTCGATTTTCGGACCAGTATACCAGCTTCCTACTCCGCCGATCGCAGAATGCGTTTCCATCGACGGTAGCTGACCGCTGTCCCCAGAGTCGTGAGCAGGACCGACGTCAGAACCGAAGTATTCATATAGATCGCCGCTGCCATCGCCGCGATGTTAGGCACCGTGGCGGTGATTAACGTGGATTGCAGACCGCTGATCCGAGCGGCGTTCAGTGAAAGCAAGAGCCGGCACTTTACCAGATCCGGATCCAGGAAAACGATTGGCCAGTTTGCCGGCATGCCGCCGTGCACATCCAACACATTCACTGCGAGCTGAGCTTCTCCAGCTGCTTCAGCTTCTCGGACGCAGTCGCCAAAATAAACGACTTTTTGACCGTAATACTGTCTTTGCGCGATGAAATCTTTTTTGGCCGCCGTTGTGCACCCGCCTCGAAACAAGGAGAAACCAAATTTTTTAGCGATTCGCGCCGCGTCTCTGTGCCGGGCACCGGAGAGGAACACTAAATCGCAGGGACCTTGGCCGTTCAGCCCTTCCACAAATTTCTCGTCGCCGGCGCCGTGAAACCGCCAGGAAACGCTGTCGTCAAAGACCCAGCAGTCTGCGTCGGTAAGAGCTTCCAACGCGCCCGGATTCCAAACCAGAATTCCAGCTTCAGCAGCCTGTATCATCGTGGTCAGTGCCCCGACTTCTTCCGCGATGGCAGGACCAGTCAGGTAATCAGGACGAATGACGGCGTTCGTCATCGCCAAGCCACCTCGCCCAAGTGCAGCAGCGCCGATTACCAGGGCGGGAAGAACCACCGACTCGGCAAAACGTTCTGCGTCCGGATACTTCCTCGGCTGGTCAAAAGCTCGCTTATAATATGCGGCCAGGCGATCAGCCACTGTATCGCCGGGAGCCGATTCGATCCGGAAGTTGACTTCGCCACGTTTAACTTGGCTGGCCGCATAAAGCTTGTCGCCCGGTTTTTTCCGGACCAGGCCGGGAGCACCGGTGAGCCAGCATTCCCGAGTCTCGGCTATCCCATCAATCACGGTTCCATCCGCCGGAACGGTATCCCCTTGCCGCAATATGACCACCTGTCCGGAGGGCAACTCATAAAGACCCACCTCAACTGTCGTTCCGCCGCGGTCCAACCAGACCTTTCGCGGTCGCCGCCCATAACGGGCGAGCAACTTGCGTTCACTCTCGCGTCGAAGGCGTTTCAGCAGCCTGGGCGAGAACTCGAGAAGACACGACATGAGTGCCGCCGCGAAGAAAGCGTTCGTGAGTACCGCCGCTACTCCGTTGCAGATGTAGAGAACCTCCAGGTCAAATCGGCGATTTGCCAAAGCTCGACAAGCGGGTAAAAAGTGCCTTGCGGCCAGCAGCGCCACCAGGAAGACGCTCGCCACGCCGAGTGGCGGAAACACAAATTCAGCGATCGGCGCCAACACCAGATTGGTGGTCACCACGGTCGATCGGATCGACGGGAACGGTTTCGCCTGTCCGGCGAGTGAGGCTGCATCCGCTATCGCCGGCTCGAGAACGTCGAGCAGAATTGCGTGGTTGACCCGATGCGGTTGGCAGGATATTTCTACCCGTCCCACTCCGGGCGCACACCAGTGCGTCACACCAGCAAGGCACGAGAGGATGTCTAAGATTTGTTCGCGAATTGAGTCGCACCGAAGCAATGGATGCAACGCCACAAATCGCTCGGGACCCAGTTCATCAATCTGCCAGAAGGTCAGTTTTCGCTCCGCGCGGCGAATTTCAAAAACCCCGTCGAACGCGCCCATAAAAAGAAAATGTTCATTGGGAAACGGCAGCCGTTCCGGCTCACGGAGCCGCATAGCCACAGTGAGGGCCTCGAGTGATTCTGCCACTGTCAAGCGATTTGGCTTGAAAGCCAGCAGAGCTGAACCGCGCTGGCTATCAACGCGTGCGCTATTCAGCGCGGAGATTGAAAAGAGCCGGTCTACCAGTTCGCGCCGAGTCGCCTCGCGAGCAGCGGATGCCAAGAGTTCGCTCGTCAATTCCAAGATTGAACCGCGCTTATGAACGCGCACATTCAGCCTGGACCTCGAAGAAGCGCGGCGCGGCGCATTAATCCGAATCGGGCTGACCGAGGCTAAACTGAGGAGACTCATGATGATTTTATTGACAATCCCCATGGAGATCCGGACCCTGATTGGCGGAGGTTTACAGTTTAAAACCGAAGGTGGCAGAATTGCTACATTTTATGACGCGCCCTTCACTTTTCGAAGACTCTAATGAACCTTCTCCGCCACCGAAAACGCGTGGGCAATCATCCCCAGGCAGGTCCACTCGTAAGCGGAAGTCAGAGTCTCGATCGTCAGTTTCCGAACCAAAAACAGAACCTCCAGCTTTTGCAAATACGACGCGGTCGGGACCGACGACTGCCAGAAAGGCCGGCGCAGCCGCGAAGGGCGTAGCCCAGGGATTGGCGGCCGGGTTTGGCACCGAGCTAGCGATAGGGTTTGTTGCGGGCGCGACGGGCGTTGCAGCCTCGACGATCTGCTTGATCCTCCTTCCCTTCCCGATCTATGCAATCGCTACTCACTGGGACGAGGTTACGGCGACGGCCCGTCGGCTCTACCAAGGCAAAGGCACGCTGCACGACTACAGGGCGGCTGGAGAGGTGACCGGCGGGCTTCTATCAATTGGCGCCGCTGGATCGCCGACAGATGGATCAGCGACAGGTGTTGGAATAGAGGCAGGACAAGCCGTGGGCGAGGCCCTTCGAGCGTTGAGCGGCGACAAATCGGAGGAGCGATGAGCAAAGGGCGCCGCGACGCTTTAATGAAACGTTGACGAATCCCAATCTCATAAAACGGAGAGCAGTGAGCAGCGCGCTCTGAGTTCGCCTTGTTTGCGGCGCCACGCAGCCCACGCGAGTGCCGCGGTAGGTTCCGGGCCGGCCTCGATCTTCGGGTAATCCAGAGTGAATCCTGACAGGGGAGTCTGTTCATCAGGAAGCTCGACGTGAGAGAATTGTACGCCGTGGCCGTTATCGATCTTGCAGATGTAGTGTTTCATAAAGCCGGAAATTCCCGATTCCAGTTTTTGTTCATGAGTTCAGGCCACTTAATCTCTTCACAAATATATTTCCGATCCAAACACAATTAGCCATGACAATCTTTCGTATCAACACAAAAATTGAGCATTAAGATCTTTTTTCCGTAGGCGTCAGCCAAATGGATTGCGTGCCTGACGTGGCAAACCGCAATTGAATCCAGAGGCCGGCTGCGACGGATCTTGCCCTCACCCCTCATCGATGGGTGCTCCCAAGCCGAAATCCAGCTGGAGTTCCTCCCCTGGTTGACATTCCAGGCGCCAACCCCGCTCGGGTTGGCTGGCGCGCAGTTTGCGCACAAAGCGCTTCACCGATTCATAGGAATCAGTGAAGCCCTTTTCTTCACTCAGATCCTGTATTGACAGACTTGTCGTTGAGGTCGAGGCGTAACGAAACTCTATGCGCAAACTTTTTCGAACTTTGTTATTGAGCGGGATGGTTCTATCCGCGATTCCTTGTGTTTCTATTGGGGCGACGATTCGTGGGAAGGTGATGGAAATTCACTGGGGAGCGGGCAAAGCCAGTGCCGCGAATGGATATGAAGTAACTTTATATCGGGGGATGCGCGAAACATCCGATTTCGAGAAAATCGCGATGGTTCGCACAGAAATTGATGGTTCATTTCATTTTGAAAATCTGGCCAAGGGCGAATACACCCTTCATACCGAGAACCCGATCGATAGGAAACCGGACTGGGGACCTGGCGCATATCGACACGTTAGTGTCGTAGACGACAAACAAGAAGTGGAGTTGGACCCGACAATCGTCGATCTGAAAGGAGGACCTAATACCTGAAGTCGAAATCAAAGTCTTTCAAACCAATATCTCTTATCGATAGCAGGCGCGCTATCGAGTGAGAAAGCCGCCATCGACCGCCATCACGTGTCCAATCGTAAAGCTCGCGCCTGGACTGCAAAGCCATACAACGGCTGAAGCGATCTCTTCAGGACGTCCGAATCGTCCAATGGGTGCCTGTGAAATCATCCGCTTCACAATTTCGGGATCATAGTTATTCGTCATACGCATAGTCATCGGCGTATCGACCATGCCTGGGCAGACAGCATTGATCACAATGCCCTTGTTCGCGTATTCAAAGGCGGCGCTCTGTGTCAGACCAATGATGGCGTGTTTGGTGGCTGAATATGCCGTACGCCCGGGGCTTCCAACAATTCCTCCGATGGACGAACAGTTCACAATGGCTCCGCTGCCTTGAGCCACCATCTGACGAAGCTCGCCCTTCATGCAGTATGGGCGTTGCGTTGCAATTGATACCGGCGTTGTTGAAAGCAGCATCGAGCCGGCCATAAGTCTTGACGGCAAGATCGATCATGGCCGCGACCTGAGCCTTGTCCGAAACGTCGCACGTTACGGCGAGAACGTTGTGACCTTCCCCACGTAATTTTTCGGCGGCTTCGTTCAAAAGCGTTTCGTTGTGATCGGCGACCACTACGGAGGCACCCGCCAGGGCGAACGCTTTTGCTGTGGCGAGTCCGATGCCGCCAGCCGCTCCAGTGACAAGTGCTACTTTTCCTTCGAATGCAGTGTGCATTTAGTTTTCCAGGTCCTTACGGTTTGCATGAGTTTTGGGTTATAACGCTACCAAAAATGGGGTGACGGGCTCGTCTTTCTGGAAAAGAAGATCAAACTGGTTTTCAGTGTCCGACTCGTTTTTCCTCGTCTGCGGGATATCGATCCCCCTGTAACTTAATCTTTGAGACGGCGTGATTGAGGTCGCGCCATTCTTCGGGAGTGATTTCAAAGTCTACCGATCTCAGATTCTCTTCCAGACGCTCCAGCTTGGTTGTGCCCGGAATGGGAACGATCCAAGGTTTTTGGGAGAGCACCCAGGCGAGCGCGACCTGGGACACGGTCGCTCCTTTCGGCTGACCGAATTCGTTGAGCAGATCGACAAGAACCTGGTTCGCTTTCATCGCGGCAGCGGTGAAGCGAGGTAAGGTGGCGCGGTTGTCGTTACGGGTGTCGAACTTTGTCTGTTCGTTCATAGCGCCGGCGAGGTAACCTCTGCCGAGCGGGCTGTAAGGAACGAAGCCGATGCCGAGTTCTTCCAGTGTCGGCAGGACCTCCTCTTCCGGTTGCCTCCACATCAGGGAATATTCGCTTTGAACAGCGGTCAAAGGCTGAACGGCATGGGCCCGGCGGATCGTTTGTGCGCCCACTTCACAAAGACCGAAATGCTTCACCTTGCCTTGCTGAATTAAATCCTTCACGGTCCCCGCTACGTCCTCAATTGGCACGTTGGGGTCAAAGCGGTGCTGGTAGAAGAGGTCGATGCTTTCGGATTTAAGCCGTTTGAGAGATTCTTCGGCAACTTGGAGGATATGCTCCGGTCGGCTGTTCAGACCCGTCGATTTTCCGTTCTCAATATTAGACCCGAACTTCGTCGCAATGACCACATCCTTGCGAAAAGGAAAAAGCGCTTCTCCCACAAGTTCTTCGTTGATGAAAGGACCGTAGACTTCTGCGGTATCGAAAAAGGTAACGCCAAGCTCCACTGCTTTGTGGATCAACGCTATCATTGCATTCCTGTCGGGGGCGGGGCCGCGATGGTAGCTCATGCCCATGCAGCCGAGCCCTATAGCTGAAACTTCCAAGTTGCTGTTTCCAAGTTTGCGCTTCTGCATTTCTCTTCCTGTCTTTGCGTTATGATTTGTTGATTGTTTTTTGCGACATTAAACCATCATGGATCGCCTGGAATTAGCCAACCTGGCGCGCCGCTTGCCCAATCAGTTGCACACTTGATTGTGATTCAGCCGTGGGACGAGATCCCGCGGTTCATCGAGTCTGCGCTGGGCGAAGGAGGGCGGGATCAGGGCTGGCGCCGGAAGGGGTGGAGCGCCGGCCGTGCCGCCTGCCGCCAGACAAAGTACCTGTTATTTCGGGGACAGGACACTAGACCAAAGATACGATCAAGGCTGCAATTCCGA
>CAZMNG010000172.1:1184-7398 GCA_964567505.1 uncultured Chthoniobacterales bacterium | reverse complement strand
CACCTCGATCGGACACTGGTCGAAAAGAGGGTTTATCCGGCGATTCATATTCTGAAGTCCGGTACCCGGCGCGATGATCTGCTGTATCACCCGGATGAATTCGAACGAGTAACGCTGTTGCGAAAAAAACTTGCGCAATTGCCGGCAATAGAGGCAATGGAAATGCTGGTAAGCACATTGAAAGCGACCAGGACGAACGCCGAACTGCTTCTCACAGCACTTCGTTGAACCATGGCAAAAACTCCACCGCTGCTCATCACCGAAAATAAAACCCTGGATGCCTGGTGCAGCACGCTCGAGAAATATGACCCGGTGGCTGTCGACACCGAAGGAGACAGCCTGCACTGTTATTTCGAAAAACTTTGCCTGATTCAGATCGGGCTGGTTGACCAGGACATCTTAATCGATCCGCTTGCTGCCCTCGATTTTAACAGGTTCAACGCCGTTCTGGCGCAGAAGAGAATGATTTTGCACGGGTGCGATTTCGATCTGCGCATGCTCCGGCGCGGGATCAAATTTGTGCCGGGCGAGGTGTTTGACACCTACATTGCCGCGAGGTTAATCGGGCTGAAAGAGGTCGGGCTCGCGTCGGTCGTCAAAGAGTTCTTTGGAATCGATCTGCCCAAGTCATCCCAGAAAGCGAACTGGGCTCGCAGGCCGCTCACGCAGGCAATGACCGAGTATGCCATCAACGACACACTTTACCTGATCCCATTGGCGGAACGACTGACGGAGGAGCTGCAGGCAAAAAACCGGTTTGAATGGTTCGAGGAAAGCTGCGCGAGAGCGATTCTGGCCGCCGCGGAAGATCGCGAGAAAGACCCGGAACGGGTCTGGAAAGTGCCCGGAAGCGCTGCCCTTCGTGGGATTGAACTTGCCGTTCTGAGAAGCATCTGGCTTTGGCGGGACGCCGAAGCCCAAAAAGCCGATCGTCCAAGTTTTCAGATTCTTCGAAACGAGGAACTTGTCGGCATTGCCAGATCGGTGGGCCAAGGCGCCGCGCAGTTACCGGCATCGGTCCACGGCTCGCGTCGAAAACGTCTCGAGGCTGCGCTCGAAGAGGCTCTGGGCCTGCCGGAAGAGGAGTGGCCGCAGCGCGTCCGGCTCGCCAGGACGCGGCCAAGCGACGACGAGGAGCGTCGCTTGGAAGAACTCAAAACCAGGCGGGACTCGGTTGCCGAGGGATTGCAGCTTGAACCTGGCGTCGTTGCGCCGCGTCAGGCCCTCGAACGAATCTCGCGCGAACCTGAGTCCGCCGGCTCAACCCTGATGCGCTGGCAATTGCAGCTGCTCGGTCTGTAACCTGCAATTTTTCGATTGGCTTTTTCGCGCCTATGCGCTAAGCATTAAGTCTTCCAACCCAATGAAACCGGCCGATCGCCTCTGCAGCATGCTCGCTTCCGATTACGGTTTTGGAGGGTATTTTTTCTTTTACTGGCGCTTTAATTAAGGCCTGACCTTTTGCGCTGTTTCTGAGCGTTTCTCTGGTCCGGGCCCGAAGCGTCGAACCGCGTCACCATCATGCAGACTACTTTGCCTCAATCTCGCAATAAGAACCGACCGAATACGGGTGCGGAGACCTCTGCGGACGCGTTGCACGCTCTAAAGAGATCAGTTTCGAGCCACCCGCCTCCTCAAATCCCACCGAACTCAATTGCAATGATCATTATCACCCGCCCCGAAGCAACCGAAGAGCAGATTGCTCACATCGTCTCCAGAATCCGCGCCTGGGGTCTCAAAAGCGAAGTCAGCCGTGGCGAACAACGTGTCGTCATTGGCGTCATCGGACCCGAAGATAAAATTCGTGAAAAACCGCTGGGCGCATTTCCCGGCGTTGAATCGGTTACGCCCGTTCTGAAGCCGTATAAACTGGTTTCGTACCAGTTCCGCGGCCGCCATTCGCACGTCCAGATTGGTGGCGTAACCGTTGGAGCCAAAGCGGTTGTGCTAATGGCGGGACCTTGTTCAGTCGAAAGCGAAGAACAGATCACGGCGATCGCAACAGAAGTCCGGAAAAGCGGCGCTAAGATCCTGCGTGGTGGCGCTTTCAAGCCGAGAACGTCCCCCTACAGTTTCCAGGGCCTGGGCAAAGTCGGATTGCAGCTCCTGGCGGAAGCGCGGAGACTGACGGGCATGCCGATTATTACCGAGGTCATGGACACGAAGGATCTGGAACTGGTCTGCGAGTACGCCGATTGTCTGCAGGTCGGCGCCCGGAACATGCAGAACTTCTCACTTCTTCGAGAGGTGGGCCGAACGCATCTGCCGGTCATGCTGAAACGGGGAATGTCAGCGACAATCAAAGATCTCCTGATGAGCGCCGAATACATTCTGAGCGAAGGGAATTTTAACGTGTTACTCTGCGAACGTGGTATACGAACATTTGAGACTATGACGCGCAATACGCTCGATTTGAATGCGGTCCCCGTCCTCAAGAGCGAGACGCATCTGCCAGTGGTTGTGGATCCGACGCATGGGATCGGGCTTCGCGAATATATCCCTTCGATGGCTCTGGCAGCAGTTGCGGCCGGCGCGGACAGTGTAATGATTGAGGTCCATAACTCTCCCGAGCACGCGAAGAGCGACGGGGAACAGGCGTTGCTTCCCCAGGAATTTGAGGCTCTTGTTGCCCGCGTGAAAAGTGTCGCAGACGCTGTCGGGCGTGAACTCTGAGGAACGCGTGAAACGATTTTTGTACATTATTTGCCTTATTCTCCTGGCTCGATCGAGCATAGCCGATCAGCGATCTGTCGACGCGGCGCTGGATCGGGCGATAAACGCGTTCAACAAAGGGAGATTCGAAGAGTCTGAAAAACTGGCGGATGAAGCGGAAAAAGGTGGCTCCAAAAAGCCGGAAGTCGCGAATCTGCTCGGCGCCACTTACACGAGACTGAAGCGGTACGACGACGCGGTCGAAAAGTTTAATCAGGCGCTCGCTCTGGACCCGAAATTCTATCCGGCCAGACTGAATCTCGCGGAAACGAAACTTCTCCAGGGCAAGTACGCGGACGCCCAGAACGAGTACCAGGTGCTTAAAGAGCAGGATCCCGATTCGGAAGTCGTCGACTTCAAGCTCGTGCTCTGTTTCCTGCTGGAGGGCCAGGACGTCAAGGCGAACCTCACAGTCGACACCATGAAGTTTCCCGGCAAAACACCGGCTTACTATTACGCACGAGCGGCAATCGCATTGAAACGAGGCGGGAAAGAGGCGGTCGACCGGTACTACGGTAATGCGAAAAAGTATTATACCGATGCGCAGTGCGAGTTTTTCGCGCAGTCTCTGAAGGAGATCGATTTTGCGGCAGCTCCTCCGGCCGCGTCGCCCGTTCAAACGCCGGGCCAGACTCCAGCGCTCTCAACGCAAACCGGCCCGATGAATTAATTCGATTCACCCGCGAATCTGATTGAAGCGATTTTCCGGATCGCGCAGAGGTAGACGAGACGATGCGGGCTAAAGAACGAGTTCAGTCCATTATCAGGAAGCTGGCAGAGACCTACCCGGATGCGCACTGTGAATTGGATTTTCAGACGCCGTTCCAGTTGTTGGTTGCCACGATCCTTTCAGCCCAGTGCACCGATAAACGTGTCAACATCGTGACGCCGGGGCTGTTCCAGAAATATCCGACGGCTTACGAACTTGCTGCGGTCAGTCAGGTGGAGTTGGAGAACGCGATCAAGTCGACCGGGTTCTACCGCAACAAAGCCAAGAATCTTCGCGCGATGTCGAAGGACCTGGTCGAGAAGCATCGGGGCGCGGTGCCCTGCACATTGTTGGAATTGACCCGGCTGGCCGGTGTCGGCCGCAAGACGGCAAATGTTGTTTTGGGAAATGCGTTCGCGCTCGCAGAAGGGATCGTGGTCGATACGCACGTGGCGCGATTGTCCAAGCGCTTCGAACTGACGAAATCAGAGGATCCGGAGAAGATTGAAACGGCCCTGATGCGGCTGGTTCCAAAAACACAATGGACAGACTTCAGTCATTGGCTGATCTGGCATGGACGTCGCCGGTGTTACGCGCGGAATCCCGATTGTGCGGATTGCGAACTCGGATTGCTCTGCCCGAGCCGGGATAAATTTCTCAAGAAATCGGCTAACCGCCCTTCGGCAAAAAAGCGATTGCCTACTCCTGGCTAAGGATGGAAGTCTCTTTCGTTAACCACTATGAGCTCAAAACCCCTTGACGGAAAAATTGGCGTTGTTTTCGGAGTCGCAAATAAACGCAGCATCGCGTGGGCGATTGCGCAGGCCTGGGCCGCTGCAGGTGCAAAGCTTATCTTCAATTACCAGGGGGAACGCCTGAAAGAGAACGTCGAAGACCTCGTCTCGGTGTTTGGCGCGGATGTACCGCTGTACCCGTGCGACGTTACCAGCGACCCAGAAATCGCGACTTTTTTTCAACATGTCCGTCAGCATACCGATCGAATCGATCTGATGCTGCACAGCGTCGCCTTTGCGCCAAAAGAGGCTTTGGAAGGTGATTTCATTAACACCTCCCGTGACGCTTATCTGCTGGCACACAATATCAGCGCTTATTCGCTCCTCGGGCTCGCCCGGGAGGCGGCTCCGCTCATGACATCCGGCGGAAGCATTATCGCGATGACCTATATCGGTTCCGAGAAGGTGGTGCCGCACTATAACGTTATGGGGGTTGCGAAAGCGAGCCTCGAAGCCACAACACGCTACCTGGCTTACGATCTGGGGCTACGCAAAATTCGAGTGAATTGCATCAGTGCCGGGCCGGTGCAAACGCTGGCGGCCCGTGGAATTTCCGGGTTTACGACGATGTTCAAGCATTACAAGGAGCACGCACCGCTCCGGAGAAGCTGCGATCCGGCGGAGCTGGGGCAGACCGGCGTATTCCTGGCCAGTGACGGTGCGGCAGCGATCACGGGTCAGGTCATTTACGTCGACGGCGGGTACCAGATAATGGGGATGTGAGCTCGCTCTATCAGGAACTTTCCGTTCTCCTCGGCTCTGACATCGTTTTGAATGATCCGGCAGTGCTCGAAGACAACAGCCGGGACAAATGGTTTGCCAGCCGGCGCCCCGACGTTGTCGTCATGCCCGCCAACGCAGGGCAGGTGTCGCGCCTGCTTCGATTTGCGAACGAGAGGCAAATCCCGGTCACGGCGCGCGGTTCCGGATACGGATACGTCGGAGGATGCGTCCCGGCAAACGGTGGAGTTGCGCTTTCCTTGGCGCGGATGAATCGGATCAAGGAAATCGCGGTCGCGGACGGTGTAGCGATTGTTGAACCGGGCGTGATCACAGGGGATCTGCAGCGCGAGGTGCGAAATCGCAAACTTTTTTATCCGCCCGATCCCGCCAGTCTCAAAAACAGCTCAATTGGCGGTAATATCGCAACGAACGCCGGCGGGCCTCGGTGTCTGAAGTACGGCGTAACCCGGCACTATGTGCTGGGCCTGGAGGTGGTGCTCGCCAATGGGAATATCACCCGGATCGGCGGACGGACGCACAAGAATAAGACCGGGTTCGACCTTGTCGGACTGTTCGTCGGATCGGAGGGAATGCTCGGAGTGGTGACGGAAGCGACACTGCGGTTATTGCCGTTGCCGCCTGCGCGCGCGTCGATCGCTGCGAGTTTCCGCACCGTTGAAGATGCCGCCGAAGCGGTGCAGAACGTTTTATTGGAGGGTTATCTTCCGTCTGCGTTGGAAATTGCCGACCGGTTCACGCTCGAGGCTGCGCGCAAACATCTCGTGCATCGAACTGTGCCCGAAGGGGACTCGCATCTCCTGCTGGATCTGGATGGGCACGAGGAACCGGTCCGTTCGTCGATGGCAGCGCTTGCCGGCGTACTGCGTTCCCTCGGAGCTCTTACGCTCGAGACCGCATTTGGCGAAGAGGATTGCGAAAAACTCTGGGATTTGCGCCGCGGGTTTTCCGAATCGTTGAAGGCGACCGGGCTGATGAAGCTGAACGAAGATGTCACGGTGCCCCGGGGAAAGCTGGTCGAACTGATGCAGTTCGCCGGCACGCTCCAGGAGAAGTATGGATTTCCGGTCGCGTGTTTCGGACATGCCGGAGACGGCAATATCCACGTCAACGTCATGGTTGCAGACCCGGCCAATCCAAAAGTCGCCGAGCAAATGGAGCAGGCGCTGGATGACCTCTTTCGGTATGTCATCGGCGCCGGTGGTGCAATTACCGGCGAACACGGCATCGGGTTGGCAAAAAAACGTTGGTGGCCTCA
>CAZMNG010000172.1:0-1084 GCA_964567505.1 uncultured Chthoniobacterales bacterium | reverse complement strand
CCGAACGGTATTTTTCGATTGCGCTGCGGTACTTCTCCTGGCCGTTTTTGTAAGTCTCATGGGAGATAGCGTGATCCTGATACGATTCTTCTAGCCCCGCTCTGTGACGCTCAGCTCGCCCTCGTTCCCTTTCGAGTTTCTTGCGCGCAACCTCGCTCAGCATCGGCCTTTCGGAAATGGTTCGAGCCGACTCGGGGTGATCTCCTTTGAGCAATTCATTGTCATTTAAAGATGTTGAATCTTGCGGTATTGGCGCTGGAGCCGAACTCGCGCTCTGCGCCGATACCGGCAGTTGATCGAGTACCGCGCGATCGTCTGCGATCGTATCATGGCGCCCTTGATTCGCATCGGCGGGTGGCGCATCGAGTCCATTTTCGTGGCCGGCAGGAACTGCAGGATATACCTGCGTAACCGGAAGAGAGGAAGCTGCATTGGACTCGATCGGCCGCGGTGGGGCTTGTGGCAATCAAGCAGGTTCATCGCAAGATTATGTGGTTCTGTTCATGGTGGAAAAGGAGTCGCTAGGGTTTGGTCATTTAATCCGGGCCAGACGCCAGAGCTGCTACAGCGCGGCTCTGGGATGCGGTGACTGGTTGTGGATCGTGTGACGCTTACGGAAGATCGCTCTTGCCGGTAGCGCTAACAGATCGAGCACGAGCATGAGCACGATTACGAGCGCGATAAGTACCGAGCACGAGGACGAGATCGATTGGTAAGGGACAGGTCAGAAAACCGATCTGCCGGGATGGTCCCATTGGGCAGGCCCGCTTCTGGAAGGATTGGGCGCAAGAGAAGTGTGCAGTCAGGGCAGATCGCTGGAGCTGGTGATCCGCGTTTTGCATGCAAAATACCCGCTACAAAAGTTCCGTGGAGGCATGCGAGGCTGGTTGGCTTCGAACATGCACCGTTGACTCCCGGCATCGCGACAATATTCTCGCCACGCAGATCAGGATGGTCGATCGCGATCGGGCCGTCGATCAAGCCCACCTTAATCTCCGGCCTTCCGCTCCCCCGTTCCATTAGGACCTTAAGCTCGACAAGGGGACAGGCCAAATATTGGAGGAGTCGCGTCACCTTCATTACG
>CAZMNG010000171.1:0-7431 GCA_964567505.1 uncultured Chthoniobacterales bacterium | reverse complement strand
GCCCTGGTTCTGACTCGGACCAACGCGAAGACGGCCCCGGTTGTGGCCACCAGTTTTCTGAGCGGATACGAAACGCCGTGGGGGCAGATCATGGCAACGGGCACGTTGGTTGCCCTGCCCGTCATCATTTTCAGCATCATCGTCTCGCGCCAGCTCGTGCGAGGTCTCACGATGGGTGCAGTCAAATGACGGCATGCCGGACTCGGCGGTCATGAACTCCTGAAAAAAAATCGAGAAAAGATTTTCTACAAAACAATTATTTTTCTTGTTTCACAGACTATCATAACATATTAGTCGATACGTTATGATCAATCGTTGCGCTGTTTTGCTTGCATTTCTATCGCTCTCGATTAGGGCCGAAGCCATTGGCCGGCCCGTGGACACGCCCGAAGCTGTGCGCAATCTGGCACAACGCGCGGCGCCGTATGCGATTGTTGAATATTGCGGAGCGCTCGGTTACAGGAGGGCCGATTACTATCTGTTCGTTCTCGGACAGAACAACCGCGCCGGGCTTCTCCTTATCCGTCAACAAGGGGGTTCCGACCCGGTCATTGTCGACGCCGACACCTCATTTTTTCCGTTCACGGACGATCAGGAACCCGCGCTCGATAGACCAATCCTGGACGGGGTCGAAGTCCTGCTGCGGAAACGGAACGGCGCTAAAGAGGGTCACGGACCGCGGGAATATGCGACGCCGACTCGGGAAGTCAGCTTCGTCGGGGAGGCAATTGACCGGATTGTTTATCCGATCTGCGGTTTCCGGCTTGAATCGGACTCGACGCGGCAGATTTTACGACGTCTGCGGACCGGTCCTGCCATCGAAGTCGAGCCGAGGACGGCACCGCCTGGATCGATCATTGTCAGCCCGACGCGCTTTTTTGCTTTCGGGCCGGTCTACATCGGGCACGCAGGAATCGTGGGTTCCGACGGTTCAATCCACAGCGCGGATGCACGACTGGGTGGAGCCTGGGCTAAAGATGTGCCGGTTAGCGGTTGGCTGAAAGAATTCGCAGGCAATAACGGTTGTTACGCATTCGTTCTGCGAGCACCGGCGAAGGCAGGCGCACAAAATAATTAGATCGTGTCTGGTCAGCCCGGATCGATCCATGCACGGCCGAGGGGCGCAAATCGTTCGAATAGCGGCCATGACGACCACACTTTTCATTCTGGGATGCGATGACGAACCAAATGTAGAATCCGAAAGTCCATCCGATCCGTCGCAGCCTGGTCAGAGAGACTTCGTCCAGGCGAAACAGATCGCAAATGCCGCCGGCGGTAATTCAATCACTCCTGGGAGTAACCACACCACGACGGCTCAAGGGAACGGTAATCTCGACGTTTTGGGTGGCGATGCGAATCAGAACCAGCAGGCCTTTCGTGAAAAATATGGTCTGACGGATCCGACGCAGGACCAACTCTCGCAATGGGATCAATACAACGCAAGGCTCACGGCCTACTCGAACAACGACTCGGATTGGCAGTATCCGACGGCGGCCTCCGCGAACTGGATGGGAACAACCTGGACGAACGGCGACCCGCTTGCAGTTGAAGGGACCACGGTGTCGGTCGACTTCAACCGAATCCCGCGCGGTTCCCTGATCTACATTCCCGCGTTGAACATGTACGCGGAAGCGAACGACACTGGTGCAACGGGGATGTGGGCGAACTCCGATGCCGGTCAGATGGACTACGACTCAAACGGCGCAGGCCGCGTGGATGTTTATAACCTCGCGGGGGACCGCAGTTCAGGCGAGGTCGAACAAGATTTTCAGAACCAGGTAGGGAGCAACGAGTACGGACAGATTTACATCGTGCACCGGGGACCGGGCTGGAAAACAGGAGGAAACTAACATGCGAAGTTCAAACTGCCTATTACTTGGAACAGTCGTGCTGACATGGTTAACGGCGTCCGCCGTGATGGCCCAAAACCCGCCGTTGGCCGGTGATCCGTATGTCCCCCGAGGAAAACCGACCAGCCCGGATGGGGAGTACGAATGGAGAGTCGATTCGGACGCCCGGATCAGCTACCGGCTAATAAACGTTGAGACCGGTAAAGAGCTGGCATCCGTCAACGCATATTATCCTGAAATGAACAGTGCAGACCTCCGGTACGCGAAAGCGTTTGGGGTGTTTTGGAACGAAGAGGGAACCGTCGTTGCCCTCGACGAACTCAACCGGCGAAGAGCAGGCAACCTCTACTTTTTCGTTATGCGAAGCGGAATGGCCAGTGAAATTCGGTCCGAGAAGCTGATCCCGCTTCCCGCCGAAGCGGATGAAGGCCGTCTCGTCGTCGACCCGGGCTGGGTCTCACCGACGACGATCCGTGTCCGTCAGGCGGTGAAAACGAAAAAGGGCGAATTTTCCAGCACCTATTTCAGCATCGATTTCGAAAATCCGGACGCCCCAAAGGTTTTGCCGGCCGGATAGCGCAGGAAACTGAGATACGCTGCGCCTTCTGTTTACGGCTCGAGCGTGACTTTCACCGACGTCAGACCGGAGATCACCAGGTCGATTCCTTTTTGGTAATCGCTCAACGGCAGACGGTGAGTGACGATTTCGTCCATCGGCAACAGACCGTCCTCAATCATTCGGATGGCTACCGGATAGCAGCGTGGGCCGAGGTGCGACCCGTGGATGTTGAGCTCTTTGGTGTCGCCGATCATCGTCCAGTCGACAGTGACTTTCTCGCGCATGACGCTGAACTCAACGAAGGTGCCAAGCTTGCGAATCATCAACAGACCTTGCTCGACCGCGGACGGATGCCCTGTCGCTTCGATGTAGACGTCGCAACCATAACCGCCGGTTAATTCGAGGACTTTCCTGACGGCATCTTCCTTCTTCGGATTGATTCCCAGATCGGCGCCGGTCCGTAGCGCGACTTCAAGACGGTCATCGCTCAAGTCGAGAGCGATGATCCGGTCCGGGCCTTTCATTTTGGCCGCTGCAACCATTCCCAATCCCAGCGGACCGCATCCGGCGATGACAACGGTGTCCTGGAACTTGATATCGCCTCGTTCGACCGCGTGAATCGAACAGGCTAGCGGCTCGATAAACACCGCATGATGCCACGGGATTGACTCCGGCACTTTGTAGTTCAGCGCGCCGGCCGGAAAAACCATGTAGTTAGCCCATGAACCAAAAGTCCGCTGCCGGAAACCGTAGATGTCGTGCACGTTGCACATCCAATAAGCACCGGTCTTGCAGTATCGACAGTTCCAGCATGGAACGATCTGCTCGCTGATGGCGTGATCCCCAAGTTCGAGGCCGTACAATTCCGCTGCGCCGTCCCCTAGGCCGGCCACTTCCCCGACGAACTCATGGCCGGGAGTCACCGGAGGCTGGCAATAACCGACCCGGTGTTTGTCGCCCCAGAAAAGTGCGGCACCCGTGTAACACTTGATGTCGCTCGCGCAGACCCCTGTGGACCGCACCTTGAGCAAAACTTCGCCCGGGCCGGGTTTCGGGACCGGCCGTTCTTCGAGGCGATAATCTTGCGGACCATGTGCCATGACTGCGGGCATTGTTTTCGGCAGTTTATCGACGATTGCACTCATTGGAGGTTGTGATGGGTGAGCGTTGTTTGTTGTAAGCGGCTAACCTTTTGGACGGCTGGGAATTACGGATCCATCAGCATCAAACAGGTAGATCCTGTCGACCGGAAAATGCAGCGTCACCCGTTCGCCGCGGGTCGGTCCGCGGGAGCCGTGAAGCTTAACCATGATCAGCGGCATTTGCGGCGCGACCTCAACATGGAGATAGGTCTCGCCACCCAGGCTCTCAACGATGTTGACGACTCCAGGGACCACGCTCTCAGTCGTCCGGCTCACCAGTTCGACGTGCTCAGGCCGTATACCAACCGTAAGCGACTGGTCAGGTTGCACCGATTCGGCGACCACCGGCAGTTGCAGTTTTTCGAGACCCTCCGCGTCGACAGAGACTCCGTTAGAACCCGCTATGGCGACCCGGCCATCAATAAAATTCATTTGCGGAGACCCGATAAAACCGGCCACAAACTTATTCACCGGGTGTTCATATAAATTCATCGGAGAACCGATCTGTTCGATCCGGCCATCCTGCAGAACAACGATTTTGTCGGCCATTGTCATAGCTTCGACCTGGTCGTGTGTCACGTAAACCGCGGTATTTTGTGTGTCGTAGTGCAAGTTGAGAAGTTCGACTCGCATCCTGACGCGCAATTTCGCATCCAGATTCGAAAGCGGCTCATCGAATAGAAACAGTTTCGGCTGTTTCACGATGCAGCGACCGATTGCAACCCGTTGCCGCTGTCCGCCCGATAACTGTTTCGGCTTGCGGTCCAGCAGTGTCTCAATCTTAAGAAGATTGGCTGCACGCTTGACTCGCGTGCGAATGTCGACTTTCGAAAGCCCTTGCAGACTCAAACCGAACGCAATGTTGTCGTAGACGCTCAGATGCGGGAAGAGGGCGTAGTTCTGAAACACCATCGCAACGTTCCGCTTCGACGGGTGGACATTGGTGATATCCCGGCCATCGAGCACGATTGTTCCGCTGGTGACAGCCTCCAAACCGCAGATGGAACGAAGCAGCGTGCTCTTTCCACATCCCGACGGTCCAACGAAAACCACGAATTCACGTTTCTCAACCTGAAGATCAATGTTTTTCAGCGCGTGAAAAGAATCGTAATGCTTCTCGATTTGATTCAGTTCCAGATAGGCCATATGGGGAGCGATTTTATGACGGTCTCGCGGTGATGCGGATCCCGCGCAACGCAGCCGACCGATTTCAAAGGCAGTGCACCAACAGTTGCTCAATATGGGAGATTTGGCTCGCTGATTTCCACAATTTTTTGGACATTTTAGCGCAGGCGTCCCGCGATCCGCGCGCCTTTGCGAGTGGGATGCCGCTTTGGAAAATCAACGCAGATCCTGCTGGCGACCGATCCGTCTGCACTTAGAGTTCAGTAAGTTGCTCGTTACCAGGCTGGTCAGGACCGCACATGCAGCTCAAGCGCCTTATCACACTTCTGGCTACGATATGCCTAATGACTATCGTGGCGCCCGCGGAGTCGCCCATCACCGACCCAATTGCAGATTACCTCGCAATGAATGTGCCGGACCGGATCGCAAACGTTGGAAGATTGCTGGTCGTCAAAAAAGTGAAGGTCGATCTGGAGGGCACCGGTAAAAACGACGTTTTCGTCGGAACGTGGTATCGGAATTCCGGGCCTGACACATGGCTATGGACGGGCTACGCTCCGGTCGAAGGTGGCTTCAAACGGATCACTCCGGCAGACTCCGACATTCTGATCGACTTCGACGGAATCTATGTCGGTTACCTTCCAGACGTCGGACACCAGGGGATGGCGCAGGCGTACAGCCTGGAACTGACTAACAAGGACCGCGACCAATCGAATATGATCAGCGACTTGTCGTTCTATTATGTCGACAACGGCGCACTCGTGCAGCAGGGGACAGGGGCATTGGACAGGGATGACCCGGACCAGGAAGCCAAATTCGAGTACTACTTCGGCCCAAATCGGAAAATGTCGAGAACGCCCATCATCCAATCATTCACGGTTTTCGATCTCGCGCAGCGCGGGTACCAGATACCGTTCTGGCGCCCGACCATTCGCCCGGGACCTCAGTGAGCAGGACCGGAGCGAAAATGGACCCGGATTGTAACCTTCACGCAATTCATATCGTTAAGATGATGTGATCCGGCACACTCAAGGCAAAGAACCGAAGTTCCAACCTTGCCCAGCCGGTTGCCGGTCCGGTCGCATTCCCTGCGGGCACAATATAAACTCGTGCAATCCCTGGCATGCGCTGTTAAACTAATCAACAGAGGGAGCTTATGAAAAGATTGTTGATCTACGTCTGCGTCAGCTTGACGATGACCGCGGCTGCCGCTTTTGCGCAGGAGTTTACGACCACGCCACGACCCGTTCCGCAGCCGCAGCCATCGCGCCCGGCGGTTGAGCAGAATTCGAATTCCTCCTGGTTCAAAAAGTTCATGGCGGCTCCGAACAAATTGCAGCTCCTGAATCCGTTCGCTCCGCGACAATACGGCAGCGGGGCAGAGGTTGTGGTGGCGGACCCGCAAGATCCGAAGGAAAGACCTCACGCCGTCCGGTTGATCTCGTTCGAGTTTTGATTTGATTTGATTTGTTTTGATTCGGAGTCACTGAAACCCGCCAACGTCTGAGATAGGTGCAACCGGTGCCGGCAACAGGTCCGCCGCGGGTCGGGATTTTTTGTCCGACGTTTCTGAAACGGGAAATGCTCCACGTGTACCGGCAGGTCGCTGGGCTCAAGCAGGTGGTGCCTGTTGTTTTGACCTTCAAAAGAGAAAATGCGGATCGATTTCCGTTTAGCCCGGTCCGTTTGCTGGACCGCTCTTCGCTTCGTTGGCTGCGCCGGATTATTGACGTTCAAATCCGAGATATCCCTCCGCAAGCTTACGCCGACGAAGTTCGCTCCCTGAGGCTGAAACTGGCTGCGGACCGATGCGAACTGCTGCACATTTACTTCGGTAACAACGGTCTGTTCTGGCTTCCATTCCTCCGCCGCCGGCAACTGCCGGTGGTGGTGTCATTTCATGGCGCCGACGTTCATGTCAACGTTCATTCAAAGGCCGCGAAGCGGATGTTTCGAACAATGTTTGCCTCCTGCGCGCTTGTCCTGTCCAGGTCCGGATCGCTTGCCTCGTCGCTCCAGGAGCTCGGATGCCCGAGCGAGAAAATTCGGATTCAGCGCGCGGGAATTCCATTGGATACTTTTGGCTATGTCGAGCGTGAGCAACCGCCGGACGACGCCTGGCATCTGGTTCAGGCAGGTCGACTGATTGAGAAAAAGGGGCTCGAATCGACTTTCAAGGCATTCGCTTCATTCGCGGTTCAGCACCCGAAATCCACGTTAACAATCGCCGGTGACGGGCCATTGCGCAGCGCGCTGGAGAACCTGGCGACCAGTCTAGGGATAGCAGACCGAGTCCAATTCACCGGGTTCATCGGTCAGAGCGATCTGCAAACCCTTTACCGGGCGAGCCATATTTTTCTGCACCCGAGCGTCCAGACAAAGGAGGGCGACCGGGAAGGCATTCCCAACAGTCTGCTTGAGGCGATGGCAACCGGCCTGCCGTGCATCGCAACGCGGCACGCCGGTATTCCCGAGTCGATCACTCACATGGAATCCGGCATTCTGGTCGACGAATCCGACCCGGTGAGTATCGCCGAATGGCTGCAGCGTCTTGCGGGCGACAGAGTTCTTCGAACGTTGATTGGGAAAAAGGGCGCCCAGGCGATCAGAGAAAAGTTCGATCTGGCAACGCAGATTGATAAACTCGAACGCATTTACTTGAGCCTGCGGAAGCAATAGAGTCGAGCCCGACTTGTACTCTACGGATCCTCTGTCTATCGGGACGGAAACAAGCTGGCGGAAACCCCCGGGTACG
>CAZMNG010000170.1:0-7452 GCA_964567505.1 uncultured Chthoniobacterales bacterium | reverse complement strand
GTTTGCCCGAGGCCGCATCCCAAAGCTTAGCGGTTTTGTCCGCGCTCGCGGTCAGAATCCGAGCACCGTCCGGACTAAACGTCGCGTCGTTCACCTCATCCTGATGGTCAAAGGAGACGACGAGTTTGCCCGAGGCGGCATCCCAAAGCTTGGCGGTTCTGTCTTTGCTTGCTGTCAGGATCCGAGCGCCGTCAGGACTAAACGCCGCGACGCTAACCGCATCCTGGTGAGCAAACGAGGCGATGAGTTTGCCCGAGGCCGCATCCCAAAGCTTAGCGGTTTTGTCCGCGCTCGCGGTCAGGATCCGAGCACCGTCGGGTCCAAACTCCGCGTCGATGACCCCGTCCAGATGATCAAAGGAGGCGATTAACTTGCCCGAGGCCGCATCCCAAAGCTTAGCGGTTTTGTCCGCGCTCGCGGTCAAAATCCGAGCGCCGTCTGGACTGAACACCGCGTGATAGAGTCCATCTTGATGCGCAAAAGAGGTGACGGGCTCGCCTGAGCGCGCCTCCCAGAGCTTGGCGGTATTGTCCCAGCTTGCCGTCAGGATCCGAGCGCCGTCCGGACTAAATACTGCGGCGTTTAGCTCATCCGGATCCGGAAACGAGATAATAAGTTTGCCGGAGGCCGCATCCCAGAGCTTGGTAGTTTTGTCCCAGCTTGCCGTCAGGATCCGAGCACCGTCCGGACTAAACGCCGCGTCTACTACCTCATCCTGATGGTCAAAGGAGGCGATGAGCTTGCCAGAGGCCGCATCCCAAAGCTTGGCGGTTTTGTCCACGCTCGCGGTCAGGATCCAGGCGCCGTCTGGACTGAATACCGCCCGCCGGACAGCATTCTGATGCTCAAGGGAGGTAATCAGCTTGCCAGAGGCCGCATCCCAGAGCTTTGCGGTTCTATCCAAACTCGCGGTCAGAACCCGAGCACCGTCTGGACTAAACGACCCGTGGTACACACTAGCCTGATGGTAGAAGGAGGCAATCGCCTTGCCCGAAACCACGCTCCAGAGCTTGGCGGATTTATCCGCACTCGCCGTCAAGATCCGACCGCCATCCGGACTAAATGCTGCGTCGTTGACCACATCCTGATGGCCAAACGAGGCGATAACCTTGCCTGAGACCGCATCCCAAAGCTTGGCGGTTTTGTCCGCGCTCGCTGTTAAGATCCGGGCGCCGTCCGGACTAAACGACGCGGCGTTCACAGAGCCCTCATGGGGAAATGAGGCGATAAGCTTGCCTGAGACCGCATTCCAGAGCTTGGCGGTTTTGTCCGCGCTCGCTGTTAAGATCCGAGCACCGTCCGGACTGAATGCCGCGGTGTTAATGGCACCCTGATGGGCAAAGGTGGCGATGAGCTTGCCGGAGATCGCATCCCAGAGCTTGGCAGTTTTGTCCCAGCTTGCCGTCAGGATTCGAGCACCATCCGGGCTAAAGGCCACAGCGTAGAGCGCATCTTGGTGGTCAAACGACGCAATGAGCGGGGGCAGCGCCTTTTCGCGATGAACAATTAGTTCCTGGAAGAATCGTTCTGCAGCAACTTGATTTGCCGGGTCGAACTTGATCGCACGCGCCAGAAGAGCGATGGCTTCCTTCCACTCTCCCAACTGGAACTGACGCTCTGCTTGGTTAAAGCTTGCCCAACTCGCCTGTCGCACCGGGATGGGCGTGCCGGATTCCGCTGCCGGGGCCGAAGATTGAACCTCCGAACTGAGCGGTTTGGATGCCTGGTTTGCGTCCAGAAAGACGGAAACTACCAAAATCGATCCGCCCACGATGAGGATCGCCGCAGCAGGCCAGAGAACGAAATGGACCTTTCTGGAACGCAGGCGTGAGCCGCCTGCCGCAAGACGAGCAGCTCGCAAATCGATTCTCCAGCCAATTATCAGGGCCACACCAAATCCGACGAGAAGCAATGCCAAGACCGCCTTAAGAGTCCAGTTGGGAAGGCCCAGAGCCGAGCATAGCAGCGACGCGATCTGCAGGATCAGCCAGGAAGACACCATGTACCCGGCTGCGATGCGGTAAATGTGCTGGGTTCTGAGCTCGTCGAGAAAGGCTTTCACAGTGCTTACGGTCAACCTGCGTGCGAGCCACCGTTCGCGCTGATGACCTTTGGAAGCAGCTGTTCAGCAAACAGACGATGGCCCTCAGCGGTCAAGTGTAAAAGACGCCCTTTCCGGCAACGTTGCTGACACCGAAGGCGACGATCTGAGCCTGGTTACGCCAGTGAAACCAACGACAAAGCAGAGGGTGATGAATGCTGCGAATAGTCGACCCGATAGCTGAGCTGGATTTTGCATGAGGCAATACCTTTTACTGCCAGTTTTCAGCTTAAATTACTAGCCTCTTGTTCCAAGTCATGATAAGAACAG
The DNA here is from genome assembly GCA_964567505.1 of uncultured Chthoniobacterales bacterium. GTDB lineage: Bacteria > Verrucomicrobiota > Verrucomicrobiia > Chthoniobacterales > JAFAMB01 > JAFAMB01. The sequence goes on along the minus strand of CAZMNG010000170.1, from coordinate 5,081 downwards.
CTCCGAAGACGCAAGTTCCATTGAGACCCCGGTTTGCTCTCAGGCTAATGGAGATATGTCAGCTAATCGCTGGTAGGGAGTGGCCATGATGACGCGACGCGAAGCCATAGCCGGGATTCTCGCCGGCGCGGCGCTTGCGGCGGTGCCAACTGTCGCGGCCGCGGACGAGCTCAAGTCTGTCGAGTTGCCACCGCCGCGAAGCGAAGGCGGCATGCCATTGATGGCGGCGCTCAAGCTGAGGCGTTCTACGCGCCAATATTCGAATCGACCGCTTCCGGCGCAGACCCTGTCGGACTTGTTGTGGGCTGCCTTTGGCATCAATCGTCCAAGCGGCGACCGGACTGCGCCCTATTGGCGCCATGTCATGGTGATGGACATCTACGTCGCGATGGCCGATGGGGTCTGGATCTATGAGCCCGAGTCCCACACGCTGCTGCCCCATCTGCAGAGTGACATCCGCGCGCAGACCGGTCTTCAGGAATTCGTGGCGACTGCGCCGCTCAACCTTGTCTATGTCGCGCATGGCGAGCGCATGACGGATATCTCGCCTGAGGAGCGTCGCCTCTACGCCTCCGTCGACACCGGCTTCATCGGCCAGAATGTTTATCTGTTCTGCGCCTCCGAAGGCCTCGCTACGGTCTTTCGCGGATCGGTCGACTATCCGAAGCTCGCTCGAACCCTGAAGCTGCCAGACGAGCAGTTCGTGACCTTCGCGCAGACGGTGGGATTTCTTCGCGCTTGACGCACTCCCACGGCAAACAACTTATGCCGGAAATTTTTACGCAGACATGGTAAGTGTTCCTCTGCGGAGGATACGCATGGATGCCAAAGGTGAATTTGGTTCGCTCAGCAAGACTCGCTCTGAGACGGCTGCCTTTCGCCTGACGGAAGGCGACAAAATTGAGGAGGTTAAGCCGAGGATGTTGAGGCCTGGCGACCGAGTACTCGTAAAAGCCGGGCAAGTCATCCCAGGGGATGGTGAAATCATGCGAGGCACCGCCGCGATAGACGAGTCCGCTGTTACAGGCGAATCCGCGCCAGTGATTTGTGATGCGGAGGGCGTTCGGACCAGCGTCTCCGGCGGCACTCTTGTCGTGTCGGGCCAGATCATGGTACGGATTACCTCTGGCGCCCGAACAAAGTTCCTTGATCGGATCATCTTGCTGGTGGGAGGTTCCCGGCAACAACCCAAAGCAAGATCGATCACCTCTCGTAAGTAGGCCCGTCGCGCTTGTGGTCATGCATCTTGGCATTCATGTGGCACACCATACCGCTCTCCGGAAGCTGAAGTAAGCACATACTTGCAGTAGACCGGCCTTCGGCTTAACACGCCCGATGAGCAGTGACCTCCCCACTTTGTGGCGTGATACATCGAATTCCCTGGGAAGGCGACCTGCCCGCCGTAGGAAGAGATTTGGATGACGCGTCCGCCGCCCTGAGCGCGAAGGTGCGGCAGCGCGGCACGGATCAGATGGATCGGCCCGACCAGGTTCGTCGCGACGATGTGCTCGACCTGTCGTCTGTGAGTTCGCCCCTGCGCGCGTGGATTTCGTTGCGGGTGCAAAGAGTCTCCACTCAATCACCGAATCGGACTGATTGGTACCGTCCCTATTTCTTCGCGGGGTCGTAGTCGAGATAAACAACATGGGTCTGAAGGTATTCTTCCAAGCCATGCGTTCCGTCAGCTCCACCGATGCCAGACTTGCGCCATCCAGCATGGAAACCTTGCATCGCTTCAAAGTTCTCCCGATTCACGTAAGTCTCGCCAAACTGCAGTTCGTTGCAGGCACGCATCACCGTGTCGAGATCCTTCGCATAAACGGACGAGGTCAGACCGTATTCACAATCATTCGCCTTTTCGAGTGCTTCATCGAGGTCGTGATAGGTATCGATTGGCAGCACTGGTCCGAAGATCTCCTTTTGCATGATAGCGCTTTTCTGCCTGCAGTTAGTCAACACGGTCGGTTGGAAATAGAACCCTTTTGTTCTGATCCGTTTGCCACCTGTTGCGACTTTGGCTCCTTCTGTTACCGCTTTTTCGACGGCCGCTGAAACGCTTTCGAGTTGATGCTTGCTAACCAACGGTCCCATCTCGACGTCGCCGTTGGCCAGTACGTCGCCAACAGTCGTGGCAGCCATCGCCTGGGTTATCTTTTGGACAAACGAGTCTGCGATCGATTCGTGCACATAAACACGCTCGGCGCAATTGCAAACCTGACCTGTATTGATGATTCTCGACGCCCGGATACAACTGGCAGCCTGATCGAGATCGGCGCTCGGCGTAACGATGGCCGGAGCCTTGCCTCCAAGCTCCAGCGAGACCTTTGTGACATTTTCGGAAGCCGCGCGCATCACTTCCACGCCGCCTTCTACGCTCCCTGTCAAGCTAACCATGCCAACCTTCGGATTCGAAGCCAGCGCATGGCCGACTACCGTACCTGAACCGAAAACGAGGTTGAATACCCCCTTAGGTAGACTGGATTTGGCAACCAGCTCAGCAAATTTGAAGGCATTCACCGGAGTCTCGCAACTCGGTTTAATTACGATGGTATTTCCGGTCACTAGCGCCGGGGCCATTTTACGGGCGATCAGGAAGAATGGAAAGTTCCAGGGAAGGATTCCTGCGATAACGCCAATCGGCATTTTAAAAAGCAGGATGTTCTCGTTGGGACGATCGCTCTGGATCACTTCGCCCATGTATCGGCGGGCGAATTCAGCCATGTAATCAAAGTACGACGCAGTAAAATCCGCTTCGACTTTGGCAAGTGAAAGAATTTTGCCCTGCTCCTCGCTCAGCGTGTGCGCGATGTCATCGGCGTTAGCTCGCACCAGATCCGCGATCTCGTGAAGATAAGCTGCACGCTCGATGGCTGGACGCTTTCCCCAGCTTTTTTGCGCTCCCTCCGCGGCTGACACCGCCGCGTCAGCGTCGGCGGAGGTACCCGCTGGAATTTCCGCAATGTACTCTTCGTTGGAAGGATTGATAACAGGAATAGTCTTGCTGCCGGAGGTATCGGCGAATTGCCCATCGACAAACATCCGGCAGTGCGTTACAGCAGCTTGAGTCATAAAAACACCTTTCCACTTGGGGGGAGGCACGAAGATTTTCGTACCAGCATAAACTTAGGCTACGCCCAGCTCCACGGCTTGTCTATTGCAGAGAGGGAGTCAAGGTCCGACAGGACAACCTAGGTTGTTAGATCGACAACGAGTGCCTAACTGCGGCGTCCGAAGCGACCGATACACCAAATCGTGGACGTCGCCTGCCAGCTGCGAGCGGATTGCAAAGGGCGGAGTTCTGCCGAAGGCGGGCTCTGGCGGTCAGTACGCTGCAGCGACATCTGCGTGCGAGGCGGTCGGCGACTGAAGAGGGACTCGATGGATTAGTGCGCGACCGACTCCTGTGCGAACCTGCCAGTGGTCATTTGTTCTTATTCTGCAACGCGAGACGTAATAGGCTAAAAAAAATTATTTTGGGACGGAACTGGCCTTTGGTGTTGCGGAAAGAGAAACGCTCCACAATGCCCGCAAAGGTTACTTACGGGTTTTTTATCCGTATCACCCAGTTAATACTGGCGCTGGAAAAGTCTCCTCTATATTGAATACGTTAATTTTGATTTTCCTGCCGAGGCTTACATCCACGGTGAACGTAATTTTGCGTTCCTTCGCTCTTTGATTGCAGAAAGTTGGCGACGAGCATCCCGGCCAAATCCAGATCGAGCAGGGATGCTGATGGCTCCATGTTTGGTTAAGGCTCAGAACTTCGTGCGGCGCCGTAACAACTCGCGATTGAGGTTGCAAATCTGTTCGAGCAGTTGACGCACTTGCTGGAAGTTGTGGAGGTAATCGGAGACCTGTTGAGAGTAGTCCACCGGAACATAATCCATCTGGGGTCGTGCGCCGGGTTGGCTGACCGATAGATAGTACTTGGGGCCGTGGCCGGGACCGCGAGCACACTTGCAACCCGGTTTGCCACAGCGCTTGAAGCGTTCGATCAACGAACCCCGCAGAATAAACGGTTCGAGCCGTCGCAGCTGCCTGACCAGGGCTTTGCGTTGCTGGATCAGTTCGGCAGGGGAATGGGAAGGGCTCATTATCAGACCATTTATATAACTGGTCTGATAATATCGTATTTTCATTCATCGTCAATCCTTTTTGTAGTGGCTCGAACCAAATCGTGAAGCTTGAGCAAGCACCGCGCGTCCAGAATTGGCGCCGGTTCAATCAGGCCTGCATCCAGCGGGTTCGTTGAAGTCGGGGCCCAACTCTTAGTTGATTTGGATATACAACTCAAGAGCCGATACCACTTTGATAATGACCAAGTGTGGCAAGAGTCAGTCAAATGCCGTTGAAGCGGCTAAAGCGGCGCAAGAAAAGGTTCGCGAGCGTTGCCGCGAGTTGGGCATTCCGGATCGATTCGCACCCCGCATTTCCAGTCCAGGTTGGAATAGCTGCGGTGAACAAGCGGTCAAAGAGCGGCGAAACGAATTGCGCCAATTAGCGCGCACCCAAATCGACGCCATGATCAAGAGCGGAAAACGCAAAGTCGAGGAGATCAGTCTCGACGTGCAAACCCGGATTATTGCCAGCGGACTTTCCTCAGAAGCCAAAGCCTTTCTCGAATCGATGCCAAGCCCTGAACAGTTGATGCCAAGACTCAATCTTGGAACCCTCGAAACAATGTTAGGAAATGGCTCAGGCTTTCACCAGAGATTCCTCGATGACGAGGACGATGATTAATCAATTTTTCCCGGCGCCCGCAGCGGATCAATTCTGCGAGCTAACAAACCAAACCCAACAAACCAAAATGAACAAGACATCAATTAACGACGAAGACATTGAAGCCGAAATCCGCGAGGGTTTCGAAGAAGAGATTCGGGAAGCAATCACCGAATCAGTCAATGAAGCGATCGAAGAGGAGCGAAACGAACTCTACGACTCGGTTTTTAAAGAGTTTCAAGACGAGATCGACGAAAGGCTAAAAGAAGTAATCGCGGATCGCGAAAAAGAGTTATGGGACAAGGTGTCTCCCGAAGTTAGGCCAAGCTCTGTGAAGTTTGGCATGATGATATTTCGCATTG
>CAZMNG010000169.1:0-7464 GCA_964567505.1 uncultured Chthoniobacterales bacterium | reverse complement strand
CGGGTCAATATTACACCTGCAGGGAAGACATTTGTGGACGGAATTTTGCCCGGTTACACGCGTTGGCTGTCCAGTATCGTCCAACCTCTGAACCCAGAGGAAAGGCAACAGCTCGTGACACTTCTGGAGAAGATTCGAAACCGGATCAGCGAACCCGCCGTTGTGAAGTAGCCGGAGAGTGTTTATGCGTTAATACGTTTAAGTTCAGTAACTTATGAAAAAGAAGCCTTTTTGGAAATACCTCGTCTTTTTCGTCGTTTGCCTGATCCTGTTTGGCGGTCTGGTCTTTGGCCTCGGGTATGTCAAATTCAGTCAAATCGCAGCTTTCCAAGCCCGGGCCAAGTCGGGAGCGTTTGTCCCCCCGCCGACGGCCGTGACAACCGAGGTGGCAAAGGAATCGGAGTGGCAGCCAACCCTTGAGAGCGTTGGCACACTCACCGCCGTGAATGGCGTCACCGTGAGCACGGATCTGGCCGGTATCGTGCGCCAAATCGCGTTCGAATCCGGGAGCAAAGTGCGCGCCGGCGATCTGCTCGTTCACCTGGATACGGCCCAGGAAGAAGCGCTACTGCACCAGGCCGAGTCGCAGCGGGATTTGGCTACGATCACCTTGAGACGCGATAAGGACCTGTTGGACAAACACACCATTTCGCAGTCCGATTACGACAATGCGCAATCAGCTTACCTCGGGACTCAGGCCACGGTCGACCAATATAACGCATTGATCGCGCGAAAAACGATCCATGCACCATTTGACGGCGTGGCTGGCATCCGGCAAGTGAACCTCGGCCAATATCTGAAAGAAGGAGACGCCGTGGTGACGCTGCAGGCGTTCGACCCGATCTACGTCAATTTTTCATTGCCACAGCAGGACCTTGGCAAACTCTCTGTTGGCGAACCGGTCGCACTGAGGGTGGACGCGTTCGGAGACCGCAGGTTCGATGGCAAGATTACGGCGATCAACTCGCTGGTTGATCAGGCAACCCGCAACATTCAGGTCCAGGCAACATTGGCCAACCCGGATTGGCAGCTGCGTCCGGGCATGTTCGCACAAGTGAATGTCCTGATGAACAACCGGCAAAACGTCGTAGCGATACCGGCGACTGCAATCCACTACGCGCCGTATGGCAATTCTATTTTCATCGTTTCCGACCTGAAGGATGCGGAGGGAAAAGTGTATAAAGGCGTCAGAGAACAGTTTATCAAGCTTGGCCAGTCGCAGGGCGACCTGGTGGCGGTCACTTCTGGGCTAAAGCCAGGTGAAGAGGTGGTGACGTCGGGAGTGTTCCGGCTCAAAAACGGTCTGCCCATTGTGGTGAACAACAAGATCAAACCTGAAAGCGAGCTGGCACCGACTCCGGCGGACAGCTGATCGGCGGGAAGGAGACGCGACGGATGAGTTTCACGGATCTATTCATTAAGCGGCCGGTGGTGGCAACGGTCGTAAATCTGATCATCTTGATCGCTGGGTACGAAGCGATCCGGAACATCAATGTTCGTCAGTACCCTCGGAGTGATCTGTCCGTAATCACGGTCACGACGACCTATTATGGGGCCGACGCGGACTTGGTGCGTGGTTTTCTCACGACACCTTTAGAGCAATCGATTGCCAGCGCCGACGGGATCGACTACATGGATTCCCTCAGCTCGCAGAGCACGAGCACGATCGAAGTTCATTTGAAGTTAAACTTCGATCCGAACGCGGCGTTGGCGCAGATTCAAACCAAGGTTGAACAGGTTCGGAACCAATTGCCTCCGGCGTCGCAGTTGCCGATCCTTCAGATCACGTCGACGGACAACCAGTTCGCCTCGATGTACCTCAGCTTCTTTTCGCATGATCTCGATCGGAACCAGATCACCGACTATCTGACGCGCGTTGTCCAGCCGAAGTTATCGGCGATCAGCGGTGTCCAGAGCGCTCAAATCCTCGGTGCGAGGGTGTTCGCAATGCGGATCTGGATGAAGACCGACCGAATGGCGTCGCTCAACGTCAGCCCGCAGGATATCCAGAATGCCCTGCAGAATAACAACTATCTCGCCGGCGTCGGTCAGACAAAAGGTTCGATGGTCGCGATTAATCTTGTCACCAACACGAACCTTGAAACAGCTGACGAGTTCAAGCAGCTGGTGATCAAACAACAGAACGGAGCGATCATCCGGCTTAGAGATGTTGCAGATGTTGATCTTGGGGCGGAAGATTATAACACCGATGTCCGCTTCTCGGGAAGCGTTGCGACATTCATGGGCATTTTCGTGTTGCCTACCGCCAACACGCTGGACGTCATCAAGCGCGTTCGTGAGGCTCTCCCGGCAATTGGCCGGGAGCTTCCGACTGGGATGGAAATGGCGATCCCATACGATTCGACGGTCTATATTCAAAGTGCGATTGACGACGTGGTCAGAACGCTGACTGAAACGATTCTGATCGTGATCATCGTGATTTACCTGTTCATGGGATCAATCCGATCGGTGTTAATACCGATCGTTGCAATTCCATTGTCGCTGGTTGGAGCGTTTTTCCTGATGCTCCTGTTCGGGTTCACGCTGAATCTCCTCACGCTGCTTGCGATCGTTTTGGCGGTCGGTCTTGTCGTCGACGACGCGATCGTGGTCGTGGAGAACGTCGAGCGCCATCTCCAGGAGGGAATGAAGCCGGTCGATGCTGCTATTCGTGGGGCGCGCGAGTTGGTAGGACCGATCGTGGCAATGACGATCAGTTTGGCGACCGTTTACGCGCCGATCGGGTTACAAGGGGGATTAAGTGGGTCGTTATTCCGCGAGTTTGCCTTCACTCTGTCCGGCGCCGTAGCGATTTCAGGGATCGTTGCATTGACGTTATCGCCGATGATGTGCTCCAAGCTGTTGAAACAGGGGATGGCGGAACGCGGGTTCGCCGGCTGGATCACACGGCGGTTCGACAGTCTGCGACGGGGCTACGGGAAAACATTGACCTGGTCGCTGGGGTATTGGCAGGTGATCTGCGTGATGGCGTTTCTTTTTATTTGCCTCGCCGTGCCATTCTACATGTTTTCGTCTAAAGAACCGGCTCCGCGGGAGGACCAAGGCGTCATCTTCGGAATCGTTCTGACGCCGCCGAATGCGACGGTGGAGCAGAACATGCTTTTCACGAAGCAGATGGACGATATTTACAAGAGCTTTCCTGAGTGCGCGCAGACTTTCCAGATTACCACCGCAACGGAGGGGTTCTCCGGGATGGTAGCAAAGCCGTGGAACCAACGGACTCGCACCATGGACGAAATTCTGGTCGAAGTGAACCACAAGCTTGCCCAGATTCCGGGTGTTGAGACATTTGCGACAACGCCTTCGCCGCTGCCCGGCGGTGCGAATTTTCCGGTGCAAATGGTGATATCCTCCACCGCGGAGCCGCGCGAGATTTACGAATTCGCGCAGGAACTGGTGCAGGCGGCCTATCAGAGCGGAAAGTTTGTCTATGCGGATACCGACCTGAAGTTTGATCTGCCGGAGGCGAATATTGTGTTCGACCGGGACAAGGTCGGAGCGATGGGACTGAACCTGGGGCAGGTTGGAGGCGACCTCGCTACGCTGCTCGGGGGTGGGTACACGAATTATTTCAGTATCCAAGGGCGCAGCTACAAAGTCATTCCGCAGGTGAAGCGAGTCGACCGCCTGACAACGGATGATCTGTCAAAACTTTATGTCACAGGACCGAACGGGCAACCGGTTCAGCTTTCAACGTTCGCGAAAATCGATACGACGGTTCAGCCTCGTTCGCTGAACCGGTTCCAGCAGCTGAACTGCGCGACGATTCAAGGTCTCCCAAACAAATTCGCCGGGGCAACCACGGATGACGCACTGAAAGTGCTGGAAAAGAAAGCGGCCGAGATTTTGCCGAAGGGATACACGATTGATTACACCGGTGAATCCCGGCAGTTGCGCAAAGAAGGGGATACCTTTTTGACCACGCTTGCTCTTGCCGGAATTCTCATCTACCTGGTGCTTGCAGCTCAATTCGAGAGCTTCCGCGATCCTTTGATTATTCTGCTTGGGTCGGTGCCGCTCGGCCTGACCGGCGCGCTGGCGGTAACATTACTCGGCAGAACCACTATCAATGCTTACAGTTACGTCGGGCTGGTGACGCTGGTTGGTCTGGTGTGTAAAAATGGGATTCTGATCGTCGAGTTTGCTAACAAGCGCCAGGAAAGTGGCAGCGACAAATTCAACGCGGTAATCGAAGCCGCATCGACCCGGTTGCGGCCAATTCTGATGACTTCCGTTGCGACTGTAGCCGGTCATACGCCGTTGATCCTCGCGCATGGTCCGGGTGCTGGAGCGCGAAACAGTATCGGCTGGGTGCTTGTGACAGGAATGATCGTCGGAACATTCCTGACCCTGTTCGTCCTGCCCGCTGTCTACATGCTCATTGCCAAAAACCATAATAAGGATCGGGGGCGGGAAGGGGAGCCGACCGGGTTGCTCGAAGAAAGAAAACTGCAACCTGCGCTTGCCTAAAGTCGCGGGATACGCTTTAACTCACCCCGAAGTCGAGAGACTCGTGCTGCCGGAACTCGGTTCAATGGTAACATTGATCGGTTAATGAAGGACAACGATGGCTGACTGAAGCAGGAGACTCGTCGCATAATGGAGCGACGCGAATCTTGTTAGGCCGACATTGAGCGTCCGGCAGAATCAAGGGCGGCCAAATCCGAACAATTTGGCCGTTCTAGTTTTCAGAGTGATGGCTCCGCTTCGGTCTCGCGCCCAAGGCTCGCAGATTCGGTGTGGTGCGGCGCGGCCGTTAGTTCGGCAACAGCCGGAAGAGCGGTAACGACGTTTGTCGGCAACGGACGCACTCGCTCAATTACGTCCTGTCCCAAACATTTTCCGAATTGGTATGCGCTTGACATCATCTCCAGTTTCGCATCGAGATTGTCGATCAGGTGCAGAGCCATTGCTTCCGGCGTTTTCGGTTCCACAGGGGAGCCGAACTGCTTCTCACCGTGATGCGCAGCGATTAAATGAATTAAGTGCAACCGGACGAGGTCCGAGTCCGGAACCAGCGACTTCCAGGAAATAAATTCTGGACATTCTTTCAACCGTTGCCAAAGCCGGTTCATTAATTCGATCCCTATTGAAACGTGTCCGATCAGCTCCGCCCGAAAATCGTGCGGCATGATAAAACTCTCCTTCGGGAAACAGTTCTCCCAAAGTTTGCCCGAGTCGTGGAACAGAATACCGGTAAGGAGCAGGTCGCGATTAAGCGCAGAGTAGACTGCGGCGATGGCATTGCCGGCCCGCATCATTTGCGCTGTGTGTTCGACCAGACCGCCCCGGCGCGCATGATGATAATTCCTGGCGCCGGCCGTCCGCCGCAAACGTTCGCCGTGCTCGCCAAGGAACAAGAACGACAATTCGCGAAGCCGAGGATCTTGGATTGAACCGGCGAATGATTCGATTGCGGCGTAGTCGGCGTTCTGGCGTTCACGCACATCGGGAGGCCCCGCCAGCAGATCGGCTTTTTCCTCAGCCGTCAGGAATCGAATTCTCCAGTTTTTCGCTTCGAGTCCGAAGTTTGGACTCGTTGAAAAGTCACCCTCGACCGCTACGAAGCTTCCGGGCCGAAGCCCGGAGCAAAACCCGAACGATGGGTGATCGTTCCAGACACGCAACGGGAACGTTGCCGTGCGGTCGCGCAGTTGGATTTCCAGGTACCGCTTCTGTTCACGGGTCAGTTTTGTAACCACTTCATCGACTTGGGCGTGCATCGCACACGCCGTCGGACCTGCGCCTGTCTCCTGCCTCAATTGGTCGATCGCGATAGGAACCGTGGCCATCCACTCTTATCCAACGGCTTCTTGTCACATCCAATCAAAATTTGTTCATGCTCGGACTTGCGCAATTTTAACGCGGGTTACGCGTGCTTCGGCCCGCTCATCATCGAGCGGTCAAATCGACCGGTGAAATTCTCCCAAATTAGCTCGTAACTGTACGGTCGAAATCCTAGGTTCGTTCTACACCGCAATTCGTTATGATTGTAAATTTTACAAAGGCATTGCTCACGAGCTTTTTCGTTTTCGTTGCTTGTGAAGCAGAATTAACGGGGACCTCGTTCGCAGCCGATCCATCTTCACCGCCTCCTGCGACCGTCGCATATGAGCATGTTGCATCTCATCTCGATCCGAACGGTTCGATTTATCTCTATTGGGACACAGAAAATCTGCTTGGAGAAATCGACGGAAGATTGCAGTCGGTCAAAGAGGCGGCGCTTCTCGACGCACGCCTCACTGAGGCGAAAAAAGCGCAATTCGAATCTGAATTCGAATTGGCAAGGCACGTCCTTCTCGATAGTGGAGTCGAGGCGCTGAAGGCGTTCGGCATGAGTTCCCGGCCGGTCGAGACCGGGTTGTATCTGTCCAAGTCGTTTCTGTATGCGCCGGATCGCTCAGGTTATTTGTGGAGTTCGTTTGCGAAGCCGCCCCATGAGTTCGGGTTTCTCAAACTGATCCCCGGAAATACCGAGGCGTTTGGATTTATTGATTTTGATCTTGCGAATTTTTGGGACGGGATCTCAAAGGACCTCGCTGCAGCTGGTATCCCGGAAATCACAAGCGCGCTTCAGCAACTCCCGGCTCAGACGGAGGCGATTGCCGGGATGAGCCTGGATGACCTGCTGGGATCGCTTGGCGATCAGATCGGGTTTATCGTGACACTGGATCCAGTGAAGACGGCCGCCATTCCGTTCGGGGCGGCCACGGCCGTGATCCCGGAGCCGGCGGTGGCGCTGTTTTTGAAGCTAAACAATGACAAGATCTTTGATCGCGTAGACGCACTGTTCTCGGCGAACCAGGAGGTCGAGAAAACGGACGAGCTGGATCTCAAATTGCGCGTTCTGAAAGGGAAGGAGCCCGTGACCTACCTGACACCGGCTCTAGCGCGTTACGGCGATTACATGATCCTCTCCTCGAGCGACACGCTTATCCGAGCGGTCGTCGATGCCAATTCCGGCAAATCTGAGGGGATCAGGACTTCAGCCGAATTCAACGCGTTGTCGGCCGGCATGCCCGATAAAGGAAACAGCGCTGCCTACGTCAGCAGACGCTTCCAGTCGACGGTCGCTGTGATCCAACAGAAATACAATGAAGCCCAGCCGGCCGTGGACGAAGGGACGAGAAAGCTCATCAAAAGCCTTTCCGCGATAAGTTCCGAAATTGCGAGCTACAAAGTCGGTGGAACGACCGATGATGGCTGGGTCTCCACGGCCAAAACAACGAAGGATCTAAACGATATACTGGGCGAACTATTGGTGCTGCCGATCCAGGCCATCGCAGAAGGCGCAATCGCTGAGCTGAAGCGTGGCGGAACGACCAGCGGCCCGCAGCCGCAAAGAACTTCGCCGCCGGAGCCGCCTTCCCCGGCGGCGGGCACGCAAGGCAACGGGGCGCAAAGTGTGCCCGCGGAGCCGAACCCTGCGTTCGGCACCCCGGC
>CAZMNG010000168.1:0-7474 GCA_964567505.1 uncultured Chthoniobacterales bacterium | reverse complement strand
TGTATTCGCTTGCATCCATCAGACCTCCCTGAGGGAAGTCCGGCAGAAGCTTGAACCGCTTATTCTGCAGGATCGCAATTTGCGCCTTAAGCAATTCGATAAAGTTGTGAGGCATCACCCGGGTCGAAAGCCCGACCGCAATCCCTTCTGAACCCAACATCAGCAAAAGAGGAAGTTTGGCAGGAAGAATGACCGGTTCGCGATTCCGGCCGTCGTAGCTGGGGATGTATTCCGTCAGCTTCGGATTAAACATTTCCTGACGTGCCAGATCCGACAGGCGGCACTCGATGTATCGCGAAGCCGCCGGAGGATCTCCGGTGAATATGTTTCCGAAATTTCCCTGACCTTCGATCAGGTAGCTCTTATTCGCCAGGTTCACCAACGCTTCTTCGATCGAAGCGTTGCCGTGGGGATGATATTGCATCGCATGTCCGACGATATTAGCGACTTTGTTGAACCGGCCGTCGTCCTTCTCGTAAAGCGCGTGGAGAATTCGGCGTTGGACCGGCTTTAGTCCATCCTCGAGCTGGGGAATCGCCCGGTCCCGAATAACGTATGAGGCGTACTGAAGAAAATTATCGTTCACGAGGTCCTTCAGCGGGTCCTCAGGCAGATGCAAAAGCGGAGTATCGAGCGGCATAAAAGAGCTATTGTCCAGAGAAGAGCTTTCTGTCCTGCAATAAGCACGGCGTCCGGGTCTTTGCGTGATTTTTGCGGACTGGTCCGCAAAAATCACGCAAAGACCCAAATGCCGTGCTCATCACGGGCTAGGCTTCAACGACCAGATTCCCCATGATGTATTCGCGTCGTTGGGGTGTGTTTTTGCCCATGTAGAACTGCAGAAGCGGTTGAATTGTGTGCGCGTCATCCACGCTGACCCGTGTAAGTTTCATATCGGGTCCGATAAACGCCTTTAATTCCGAAGGGGAGATTTCACCGAGCCCTTTAAAACGTGTGACTTCGCTGTTCCGGAGCTTGGTTGTCGCCTCATCGCGTGCTGTTTCGGAGTAGCAGTAGATCGTCGATTTCCTGTCCCGAACGCGGAAAAGCGGTGTTTCCAGGATGTGGACGAATCCGCGGATGATGATATCGGGAAAGAAACGTAGAAAACATGTAATGAGCAGATTTCGTATATGCAATCCGTCCACGTCGGCGTCGGTCGCGACGATCACTTTGCCATAGCGCAGTCCCTCGACGGTCTCTTCCACGTTCAGCGTACGCATCAGGTTAAAGATTTCGTCGTTCTTGTAAACGATGGTGCGATTGAGATCCCAGACGTTAAGCGGCTTGCCCTTTAGCGTGAAAACTGCCTGAAAATCCGGGTTACGGCAGCTCGTGATCGATCCGGCAGCCGATTGGCCTTCGGTGATAAAAATCATCGAGTCGCTCCCTGATTGCTTCTCAAGATTCAAATGCACCCGGCAATCTTTAAGCTGCGGGATCCGGAGCGAGATTGCTGCCGATCGTTCCCGGGCAAGTTTTCGCACATCCTGCAACTCTTTTCGAAGTCGCCGCGTTTCGTTGATCTTCGCCAAAAGGCGTTCTGAAACTTCAGGGTTTCGATGCAGAAGACCGATGACCGTCTCACGCACCTTGTTAACGAGATCGCCTCGAATTTCCGTATTTCCGAGCTTGTTTTTTGTTTGTGATTCGAACAACGGATCCTGCAACCGGATTGCAATGGCACCGACGAGTCCTTCGCGCACGTCGTCCCCATCGAATTTTGATTTGGTAAAGTCGTTGATTGCCTTGAGCATGCCTTCGCGGAAGGCGCTCAAATGTGTCCCGCCATCAGCGGTGTATTGACCGTTCACGAAGGAGTAGTGGTCTTCCGACAGCCGGTTTGTGTGCGTGAACGCGATTTCGAGCATTTTTTCCCGGAAGTGCACAATAGGATAAATCGGCTCTTCACCGACCTCCTCGACCAGAAGGTCTTGCAAGCCGTTTGCAGAAGAGTAGACGGCGCCGTTCCACGAGATTTTCAGGCCGGCGTTCAGGAACGTGTAGAGCCGGATCCTGCGAGCAATGTGTTCTTCGCGGAATCGATAGTCCTTAAATATCTTCGGGTCGGGCTCGAACCGGATTTCGGTTCCGTCCGGTTGCGTTTGTTTGCCTTTCGCCTGCGATTTCAGCTTTCCGCGTTCGAACTCAGCACGAAAGAATTGTCCATCTCGGTAGCTTGTGACCCCAAAGCTGGCCGACAGCGCGTTAACGGCTTTCGTGCCGACCCCATTCAATCCGACGCTGAACTGGAAGACGTCATCGTTGTATTTTGCTCCGGTATTGATCTGCGAAACGCATTCGATCACTTTGCCGAGGGGGATCCCACGTCCGTAGTCGCGCACGCGGACCATGGAACCGTCAACTGTTACGTCGATCTGGCGACCGAACCCCATGATGAATTCGTCGATGGAATTATCGATTACTTCTTTCAGGAGAACGTAAATACCGTCGTCATGGTGTGCGCCGTCTCCGAGACGACCAATGTACATGCCGGTGCGGGTACGAATGTGCTCGAGGGAGGAGAGCGTCTTGATCTTGCTTTCGTCGTAATCGTGATTCCTTTGCGCCATAAACAGACTCGGTAGCCTGCATCGCACACAAACCCGTACGGATTTGTGCGCGCTGCAGGCTGTGGCAGCGGAATTCTCCGGCTATGCCGCAAAATTCCGCTGCTTTTTGCGAGAGAAGCGTTTCAAACCGTTTGTTTCAATTCCTTTGTTTTAAATCAGCGCTTGAGCAGACGCGCAACGTCTGCCTTGCCGCTGTCGCCTGTGAGATTCTCAGTGCTGCTGCGGGAGGTCCTGCATGCGTCGCCAGGCGGAAACGACTGCCGGATCACCAATGTATTTAACCAAGAGGTCGCCGAGCTTTTCCGCAAGATCGAGGTCTTCTTTGGCAAAGAAGTTGAAACGTTCGATCGCCTTCTGGCATAAAGGAGGGGCATTTTCAATGTTTCCCTGGTCCATTTCGAATACGGCCCGGTCCAGCGGCGCCATCTGCCGGCGCCAGTAAATCGTCTCGTCAACGTACTGATTGATCACGTCGACGGCCTGTTTTGAGTCCGTAACCGCGTTCGCGCGTTTCTCGATCGTTCGCAACGTCGCGATATGAGCGTCGATCACTCTTGCATAGTCGTCACAGATGTCGGCAACCGCGGTGCTGACGGTGATAACAAGCACCGCCAGCGCCAGCGCGCGTAAGCAAACCGCGGTTACCATTGTGTGGAGCGTGCTCAAGAAAACTATGTTCCGAATGTACTGACCCCTAAGACTAAATGCTCTCTACGCCAAGTTATCACCGGATTTAAGTTGAAAATCACGATAACTTCACGCCTTTTCCGGATTTACCTGCCACGGGCTACAGGCGGAACAAATCGAGTCCGGAAGGCTTGGATCGGTCATTTGGACAAAAGGATGGTTTCCGCCAGAGCGCTTACCTGTTCGGCGCTGTGTAAAGAGGAGAGTGCAACCCGAATGCGCGCTGAACCGCGGGCAACGGTCGGGTAACGAATCGCCGGAGCCAGGAACCCCCGGGCAAGGAGGTCCCGTGCCAGGAGCAGGACGCGCTTTTCGTCGCCGACAATTACGGGAAATATCGGGCTGTTCGTGTCGCTTGTCCGATGCGAGTGCGCCGGGAGTGACTTGCCAAGGATGCAAATGTTGCGCGAGAGCCGGGCCCGCAAAAATTCTCCCTCTTCGGAGCGCACGATCTTGAGCGCAGCGGAGGCAGCAGCAGCCGAAGCCGGGGGCAATGCCGTGGAGTAGATAAAACTGCGCGCCTTATTCACCAGCCATTGGATGAGCGACCTCGATCCGCAAATAAATCCACCGCTTGTGCCGAGCGCTTTGCTCAGAGTCCCCATCTGGATATCGACCTCCTTTGTGAGTCCGAGAGCAGCGATCCAACCCGCGCCGTTCGGTCCGACGACCCCGGTGGCGTGCGCTTCGTCGACCATCAACAAAGCCTCGAACTCTTTTTTTAACTCTACGATTGGGGTCAAATCGGCGAACGTTCCATCCATGCTGAACACCGACTCTGTGACAATCAGCACCTTTCCGGATGGATAAGTCTGCCGGGCCCAGGCGAGATGGCTTTGCAGTTTCGCGATGTCGTTGTGAGGGAAAACGCGCAACGCGGCGCCGGAAAGCTTCGCTCCGTCAATCAGGCAAGCATGCGCCAGCTTGTCCAGGATAATCACATCTCCTGGAGCTGCAACGCTGGTGATCGTGCCAAGGGCCGCCGCATATCCGCTGCTGAATAGAAGCGCCGATTCAACGCCCTTGAATGCCGCGATCTCCGTTTCCGCCCTTGTGTGCGGCGATTCTGTGCCCGTCACCAGCCGGGAGGCGCCCGCGCCGGCACCAAATTCCTCAATTGCCATATTTGCGGCTGTCTTTACCGACGGATGCTGCGCGAGGCCGAGATAATCGTTCGAGGCAAAATTCACAAGTAACCGGTCGTTCAATCGCACCAGCGGGGCTTGAACTTGTTCGATAGTGTGGAGTTCGCGAAAAAGCGATTGCTCGCGCAGCTGGTTCAAAATTTCGTCGTAGGAAAACATTTAAATGTAGTCAGGCGAACTCGTGTGCGCCTGCAAATTGGGTGTGGCTCGTAAGAAGAGAAGCCACATTATCTTTCTCCGCCAAGTTCACGCGCTCTTTCGGAAGCCGCTCGAACGGCGGACATGATCGTGTAGCGAAGTCCATTGGCTTCCAGCGACTCAATGCCGGCCATCGTTGTGCCTCCAGGGCTCGCCACCATTTCTCGCAACACCGCCGGGTGCAGCTTTGTCGACCGGATCATTTCCGCCGAACCGAGCACGGTTTGGATCGCCAGTTCCAGGGCGATATCCCTTGGCAGCCCCATCATGACACCTCCGTCCGCAAGGGCTTCGACGAATGTAAACACGTACGCAGGCCCGCTCCCACTCAGGCCCGTGACGGCGTTCAACACAGGTTCTCGAACCCGAAATACGATGCCGACAGCGCCAAACAACTTTTCCGCGACTTCCGCATCAGCCGGTGTCGCGTGATCCCCAGCGGCATACGCTGTCGCTCCTCGCATGACCAGAGACGGAGTGTTTGGCATCGCCCGGATGACTCTCGTACGGTGTCCAGCGGCTTCCTGCAGTTCCTGGAGCTTGACTCCGGCTGCAACGGATATCAGCAGTTTGCCGTCCAGATCCTGGCGGACATCCCGAAGGAGTTGGACAGAGTCCGCCGGTTTGGTGCCGAGGACGATGGTTTCGGCCTGCTGGACAAGCCTTTTCGGCGAAGGAGCGAGGGAAAGGTGATACCGTTCGACCTCCTTCTGGATAGTCTCCGGATGCCTGTTAACAACGACAATTTGCTCGGGTTTGCACGCATCGGCCTGCAACATGCCTTGCACGAGTGCGGACGCCATTTTGCCGAAACCTAGAAAACCAAAAATCATGATGACGTGGAACCACCGCTTCAGTACCCGTTTCGCGGAGTGTCTGCAAGCCTTTGCCGCGCGAGGCTTTCAGCTCCGCAATACGGACGAAACGCGTCGAATAAGCCCTGGGGGCGCGATGCTAGAGCAGAGACATCAGACTGACTCGCGTTCTCGGTAATTGGCCGTATGTCTCGACGAGTTTGTCGGCGGCGGAATGCAGGTCAGGCGTGAAAAGGCCCAGGCACTTGCAGAGTTCGGATTCGAAGAAGAGGATGCCTCGAATATCCGGCTTTTGTCTCTCGATGTAGCCCAAGGCACGCAAAAGCAATCGGTAAAGTTCCGGCGCCGGATGTTCCAGGCCCGAGACGCTTTCGATCAGTTCGACAAAATACGCGGCTGCAGATGTTTTCAGATAGTTTGTCCGGATTCCTGCGAACGGGGACCTGATTGAAACCTCGCGGAGCCCATGTATCTCCGATTTGCGGGAAAGAGCGAGCAACAGTTCGCAGTGGAAAAACAGATCGAGCTTGCCCGTAAACGGACTGTTCGGACGAAGCGCTCCCTTTGCGATCGTCTTCGTTTTTCCATGAAGATCCGTGAACCAGACCAGGATCAGGCTCGACTCCGAGAACCTGATGCGCCGGAGCAATATGCCATTCAGGAGTTCGGGCACCGATTCATTTCCGGGGCAGGGGAGCGGGCGGAATGGAGAAAGCCCGGTTGTGCACTGCCAGGGCCGCTTCCTTTACTGCCTCGCTCATGGTTGGGTGAGCGTGAACTGTTCTGCCGAGGTCTTCTGCGCTGCCGCCGAACTCAATCACGGAAACCGCTTCCGCGATCAGTTCCGAGGCACCGTAGCCGATGATCTGAGCGCCCAGCAACCGGTCTGTCTTTTCGTCTGCGACGATTTTTGCGAACCCGAGAGCTTCGTCGTTGGCGAGCGCCCGGCCATTGGCAACGAACGGGAACTTGCCGGCCTTTATTAATTTGCCTTGTTGCTTAGCGATCTCTTCGGTGAGGCCGACGGCCGCCACCTCCGGGTTTGTGTAGATAATATTTGGGATCGCGTCGTAATTAACGTGGCCTGCTTTACCGGCAATCCGTTCCACACAGGCGACGCCTTCATCTTCACCTTTGTGCGCAAGCATTGGGCCCTCGATGATGTCGCCGATGGCGTAAAGACTTGGAACGTTGGTTCGGTATTGTTCGTCGACTGCGACGCGCCCGGTTTCGGTCAGTTTAAGGCCCAGATCTTTTGCGATGGCACCGTCGGTAAACGCTTTGCGGCCGACCGCGACAAGAACCTTGTCAGCAGTAAACCGCAGTTTCTCAGCGGTGTTCGTGACCGCTTCGACAGCGGCTTTGCCGTCGTTCAGCGCGATTGACGTCACGGTTGTCTGGACATGAAATCGAATCCCATCGGCTTCCAGAGCCTTCTGGAGCACCTGAGTTACATCCGGATCGTAAAAGGCGGCGATCCGAGGCAGAAACTCGATCACAGTGACTTCGGACCCGAGCCGGGACCAAACTGATCCGAGTTCCAGTCCGATCGCTCCCGCCCCAACCACAACCAACTTGCCAGGGACCTCGCTAAACGAGAGCGCTTCGTCGCTTGTCACGACTGTTTGCCGGTCGATCGTGATATTCGGCAAGCCGGAAGGGACGCTCCCGGTCGCGAGGATGACGTGGGTTCCCTGAAGTTCTTCCTGGGTCCCGTCCGGTTTCGTGAGCACGACTTTGCCCGGTGCGACAACCTGTCCAACTCCGAAGAGGCGAGTGATCTTGTTCTTCTTCATCAGGAACTCAAGCCCCTGAGTCAGTTGTCGAACGACGCCCTGTTTGCGCGTCATCATCTGGGCAAGGTCGACGGTCACACCTTCTATTTTCAGTCCATGCCGGGACGCCTGGTGAGACGCGAATTGGTAAAGATGCGTGGAGGTCAGTAAAGCCTTGCTCGGAATACACCCGATATTCAGGCAGGTACCACCCAGAACTTCTCGTTTGTCGATGATCGCTGTGTTCAAGCCAAGTTGAGCAGCTCGGATCGCTCCAGTAT
>CAZMNG010000167.1:0-7491 GCA_964567505.1 uncultured Chthoniobacterales bacterium | reverse complement strand
AAGGCTAAACCGATGCAGCCGGCCGAACTGGTCGGCGAACTTCACAACGTTCTCTCACGTTTCCTGAAGTAAAGGGGGCTTCCATGCATCCGAATGCAGAACACGTCCAGAGCGAACATGACTGCCGCGCCGGCCACGCGCGCACTAACGCAGAACCGGAGCCAAGGCCGTCGACGCCAGGCAAATACACCTGCCCAATGCATCCGGAAATCGTTTCCGGCCAACCGGGCAATTGTCCTATTTGCGGAATGGCGCTGGAACCGGTAGCGCCAACCGCAGAACCGGATGACCGGACCGAGCTCAACGATATGACCCGCCGCTGCTGGATCGGAGCGGTCCTGGCTGCACCGGTCTTAGCCCTTGCGATGGGTGAGATGGTACCGGGTTTGAATCGCCTGATTGAGGCACTTGGGGAAAGAGGCAATCTGCTGGTCCAATTCGCGCTAAGCACACCCGTTTACCTGTGGGCTGGTTGGCCATTCCTGGAAAGAGCCTGGAAATCGGTGGTCAACCGGACTCCGAACATGTTTACGTTAATCTCACTCGGGACCAGCGCTGCTTATCTGTTCAGTGTTTTTCAGCTGATCGTTTCTGCGACGAGTCACGCCGCACACGCAGCAACCAGCTACTTTGAAGCGGCTGCGGTGATCACTGTTCTGGCCTTGCTGGGGCAGGTGCTTGAGCTACGAGCTCGATCAAAGACCGGCTCAGCGATTCGATCGTTGCTGGCGCTGTCGCCGCAGACTGCGCGCCGGGTCGTTGGGGACCGCGAAGAAGAGATTCGGATGGAACAGGTCCACGTCGGGGACATTCTTCGTGTCCGGCCAGGGGATCGGGTGCCGGTCGACGGTGTTTTGCTGGAAGGTAATTCGGAGCTCAATGAGGCGATGATCACCGGTGAACCGATGCCGGTCACAAAAAAAGCGGGAGATACGGTGATAGGAGGCACCGTGAACGGCTCCGGAAGTTTTCTCTTCCGGGCGGAGCGCGTCGGAGGCGACACCCTGCTTGCGCAAATCGTCGATCTGGTGGCGAAGGCTCAGCGTTCTCAGGCGCCGGTACAAAAATTAGCAGACAAAGTCTCGGAATGGTTCGTCCCGGCAGTTCTGCTGCTCGCTGTGATTACATTTGGCGGCTGGTTGCTCCTCGGTCCCGAACCACGGTTGCCGTTTGCGTTTAATGCGGCGGTCGCAGTGCTGATCATAGCGTGCCCGTGTGCGCTCGGTCTGGCGACGCCGATGGCCGTCATGGTCGGTATTGGCCGAGGCGCACAGCTCGGGATCCTGATAAGGGACGCTGCAGTCCTCGAAAAAATGGAAAAGATCAATGTCGTTGCGTTTGATAAGACCGGCACCTTGACCGAGGGCAATCCGACGGTAGTCGAGACGGTCGCGTTCAAGCCTTACTCGCAACCTGAGCTTCTCCGGCTGGCTGGGGCAGTGGAGGCGTTGAGTGAACACCCGCTCGGACGGGCCATTGTGCGCGCGGCCGGCGAGCACCCTCTGGCCAAGGCGACTGGCTTCGAAGCAACGGTCGGTTCCGGCGTCAAGGCCGAAGTTGAGACGCATCTTGTCTATGTCGGCAAACCGTCCAAAGACGAGACGCCGGAGAGCGTCTCGAGCCAGCTCGCAAATCGCTGGCGTCATGAGGGCAAAACTGCCGTTGTCGTCCTGGTCGACGACCAGCCGGCCGGGCTGATCGCGATTGCGGACAGTCTCAAGCGGAACTCGGCGAACGCCGTAAAGCGTTTGCACGACTTGAAGATTCGGTCCGTCATGCTCACCGGAGACAACCAAGTGACTGCGCAATCGATCGCAGAAGCTGCAGGGATCGATGGCGTCATTGCCGAACTGTCTCCGGAACAAAAGCAGACCGAGATCGCCAAACTTCAAGCTGGCGGTCAGACAGTGGCCATGGCTGGAGACGGGATCAATGACGCGCCGGCTCTGGCAACGGCCGATGTCGGAATCGCAATGGGCACCGGAACCGAAGTCGCTATTGAGACCGCCGGTGTAACCCTTGTGAAAGGGGACCTCGATCTGCTTGTCTCGGCGATTCTTCTAAGTCGTGAGACGATGAAGAAAATTCGCGAAAACCTTCTTTTCGCGTTCGTTTACAATTTCCTCGGTGTCCCGGTTGCGGCTGGAATTCTCTACCCGCTGTTCGGCGTGCTCCTGAGCCCCATGATTGCAAGTGTCGCAATGTCGCTCAGTAGCGTATCGGTAATCGCAAACTCGCTTCGGCTTCGCAACAGCCTGCGCCGGCCCGCGTAGTCCACAAGCTCAGGGTCGTGTGCCGACATGCGGTTTTTGGCAAGCCAGATCCCGAATTTGCAGACACGACCTATTGGCTTGTAAGATGTTCAGCTTAAATGCCGGGCTCCCATTTTTTGCCGGATTCAACCGGCGTCTCCAGGATCCACTCACGGAACCGATGGATCTGATCCCGCGCACCGACGACCAGCAACCAGTCGCCTGCGTTCAAAACCTGGAACGGGCCCGGGAACAGCATTCTGAAGTCGCCTCGCGCAACGCCAACGATCTGGACTCCGGTGCGCCTGGGAATTTCGAGCTCAGCGAGCGCGTTCCCGACAAGACGGCTGTTTTCGGGAACTTCCAGCGATTCCAGCCGGATTTCATCCAGGAGATCGACTGATTCGGTGCGCAGCGGAGTGGAATCAAAGAAGGCTTTAACCCGCTGGATCTGGTTCGCCGTTCCCAAGACCAACAATTCGTCCCCCGGGTAAAGTTCCGTGTCCGGACCAGGGCCCGGCACGGAGTAGCCTCGGCGCTTGGCGCCGACCACGGAGCAACCGAACTGGGTGCGCAGCGCAAGGTCACCAAGACTCTTCCCAAACCACGCTTCCGAGTCAGGGACACGAATTTCGCTCAAACTAAGGTCCCATTCCTGATGGTCCTTCAGCCACGCCTCGTGTGTCAGCTTTCGCCGTTCCTCCGCCGAAAGGATTGCCTCGGCGAGTTCGGCAGAAATCCGGCGCTGCACGGTCTGGAGCCGGCGCCTGAAAAATAGTGCGTAGACAGCTGCGGTGCACAGGATCGCTCCAAAGAATGAACCGGACGCGCCAATGAACGGTGTCAAGTACCAGAGACACGCGAAAAGCAGAATCGCCGCGGCGAGGTCGAGGGAAACCAGCAGGACGGAATTTAGCGACCCGAACGCAATCTCCACTGTGCCTTTAAGAAACTCAGCGACTCGACGCCAGATCCCAAGGGTCGGAGCCGCGGCGGCGACACCAATCAACGCCCAAAAAAGATGAAACGACCACTCGCCAGACTTGGGAGGAAACAGCTGGCTCCAGTACACCAGCAGAAACGGTGCAACAATCAGAATTCCTGCGACGAACGTGATACTGATCATCAGCGGAACAATGGTGTGCATTGCCAATGCTGAGACCCTGCTGCGGCGCCGATGTTCCCCGACCGAAATCAGGAATTGCTGATAGACCTCCAGCAGATTATAAAAAAACGGCGGTTGAATTTTCAGCCATTGGTCGCTGATTGGGCCGGAATGCCGGATCAAGATGGGAGAAACCAAAGCCGTGAACAAGGCGACTCCGACTGCGATCGGATAGTAATCGGAGGAAAGCAACCGGGCGGAGACTCCAAGCTGAGCGATAATGAATGCAAACTCACCGATCGGAGTCACCATCAACGCGGCACGAAGCGAATCCCGGGCGGAGGTCCCGGTTACAAGGAGTGACGCACTCACCCCAAACGTCCGCACGAGGATCGCAAGAAGCCCGAGCGACAAGATCAGCCTCCAGTCCTTAAGCAAGAGCACCGGATTCAACAGCATTCCGATTGAAACGAAAAAGACCGCAATAAAGACGTCGCGCATCCCTTGCATCGCCCGTTCGACAATAGGTCGCTGCGGTGTTTCGGCCACGATTGCTCCCAGAAGAAATGCACCGAGCGCCAGTGAATAACCGGTCTTGACCGCGAGCACGGCGATTCCGAGGACGAGTCCGACAACCGTGACCGTCAGCAGGTCGGTGCCGGCGCCGTTCAATCGCTGCAAAGATCTCGGAAGCAACAACAATCCAACAACCACGACGACCGTGACAAAAACCAGCAAAATACCGAGGACCTGTCCGAGGTGCGCCTCGGTACCCCGATGCAACTGGGCAACGGAAGAAATGAATGTCAGCACCACCACCGCTACAAGGTCCTCCAGCACCGTGATACTCATCGCCAGGTTCCCGGCTCGCTGGTGGATCAGCCCGGTCTCCGGAAGGATCTTGCCGATCATCGCCGAGCTGGATGCGACGAGCATCCCGGCGACAAACAGACTTTCCGACGAGCTCACTCCGAGCAGAGGGCAAATCGATCGAACAATGTTAAAGACAAGGATGCTGCCCAGACCAACGGCCACCACAATGCCAATCCCCATCCTGCGCAGTTTCCCAAGGCTGAGTTCCAGGCCGATTGAAAACATGAGAAACACCAAACCGAGCTGTGACAACGCCTCGACTCGTTCTTCATGCAGCACGAGCGAGAACGGAGGCGTATGCGGACCGATTAAAAGCCCCGCCAACAGAAAGCCGACAATGCTGGAGAGGCCTATCTTCTGGCATAGAAAACCGGCGATCCCAGCGGAGAACGTTACAACTGCCAAGTCTTGAACCAGGTCCAGCTCGCCCATGGCGGGCTATAGTAAACGCCGCTCAGGGTGGTTGCCTACACGAAGTTCCATTCTTTGCGATCCGTCCAGGTCAGCACCAGATTCGGACGTTGTCCGAGTGACTTCCGGCCGGCAGAGAACTGGTCCCTACTTGAAGTAGAGTGTTTTGGTCCCGATATCGATGATGCCGCCCCGCTCAAAAAAGAAATCGGCCCCGATCAAACCGCCGAACTTGTACCGCAAATCCTCGGGACCTTCCGGCAAACCGGTGACACCGATCATTTGCGGGCCGAGGGGGAACTTGCCCAAATCGAACTCAGGCGCAATTGTCACGCCGACCGGGCGCTCCTTCGAGTGAATCCCTTTGGCATTAACGGTTGTCCGGATCACAGGAATCCCGTTCTCCCTCGCTACGGCCAACGGGATCAGCGTCGCAAACCCACCAGTATCCACCACGAAACTGTACTGGTTACTTCCAATCCGGCCGATCACTTCAAGCGCGCCGGAATGTGTGATCCGCATCGGCACAGCGTTATAACGACCTGTTTTGGTCCGTCTCAGAATTGCATCTCCGGTGCCGCCCCCGGTTTGCAAATAAATCCGCTGATTCCGGCAATCGATGATCGCGTTGTAACGCTGCAGGATGTCCAGGCCGATGATCCCGTCCATTGTTACCTGACGACCCGAACCGCGAAGTCTTGCCCGGAAATCGCGCAGATCAATCAATGCGACCGGGCCTGCGCCTAAGTTATCCGTTCCGACATAAAGGCTGTCTACCTCCGCGACAGGCACAGTCCGGTCGTTCACCTCAATGAGCTTTGGCACCTGAACGACACCTGGGCCCTTCGCCAGTCCGAGCAATTTCGCTTTGTTTGAATCCACAATGCTCAACGCAGCGCCGGTATCGACCGCAAACCAGGCCGGTCGATTGTTTACACGGACCTCGACGAACAGGTGGTTCCCTGTGCTTCGGCTCAACGAGGTCCCGGCCGAATCCGGCTCGCTTGCCTTTGCGCTATGAAAACTGCCGCATGCAGCGTAAAATAGTAGATTCACGGTACAGACAAAGATCTTAGAATATCGTTGCATAGCGCGGTCATGAATAATACACGGTCATTTTCGTTTTGGTCGGCCGTTTTTCTCGTTTTCGGTATCTACCTCAGTAGCGTGCAGTTGGGTTCTGCGCAAAGCCGTCTTGGGTGGGGTGAAATATGGCAGCAGCGCATGACGATTGGACAAGCGCAACTCGATAGCGCATTCAAACTGGCCGAGGTCGGCAAAGTGAATGAAGCGTTGACGTTAATCGACCAGGTGATCGCCAGCGACCCAAACAACTGGCGTTCGTACTTTCTGAAGTCGGCCGTCCTGGTCCTGGCAAAACGTGGCGGCGAAGCTCTCAAAGAGATCGACACAAGTATCAATCTCGCACGCAAAAGCAACGTATCTCCGGGTCTCCTGGCCGAGTTATACGAGAGCAAAGCGCGAAGCTGTGTGGACTACGGCCGGTACGGCGAGGCAAGAAGATCATACGAAGCAGCAGTTCGTCTCGAACCGAGCGATCCCTCGATGCTCAATGACCTGGCCTGGGTGCTCGCAACGGCGAAGGATAACCATGTGCGGGATGGGCGGCGAGCTATCGCGATCGCAACGAAGGCGTGCACGCTGAGCAATTGGCAAAACGCTTTCTCAATCGACACGCTCGCAGCTGCATGCGCGTCGGCAGGGAACTTTCCCGACGCGGTGAAATACCAGGAGCTGGCGATTTCTCGTTTAAGTCCGGACGATCGCAAGGCGCAGCTCCTTGGCATGGAACAGCGGCTTGAGCAATACTCCAGCGGCCGGCCGTTCATCGGTTTTTAGTTCCAGACAATATCTGCCGGGAACCGTGCGTAGATGCCGTTTGGATCGTTCAATGCCCGCAAATCGATGAGCTGGTGTTCCAACTGTTGAACACCTAGTTCGACAGGGTCGAATCTTGCCACGGGTGGCCGCACGGTGGACGTGAATAACTCCTTAAGTTTGTCACTCAGATTTTTCCGGCTCGGATATTCAGTGATGGCAGGATGATCGCCCAGATTCGCTTCTTTCGCAGCATAAGCGATCGCCGAGTTCAGGCCCCCGATTTCATCCACCAATCTGAGGCGCGCCGCCTCAGATCCAGACCATACCCGGCCCTGCGCAATCTCGTTCACTTGCGCTATGGAGATATGCCGTCCGTCCGCGACGCGACCGAGGAAGCCGTCGTAGAATCGGTCGGTTTCCCGTTGCAAAATTGCCAGATCCGCATCTGATTTCTGTTTGAAGGGATCGAACAAAGTCGCCAATGGCGTAGTGGTCGTCACGGATTCGCTGCTGATTCCGTTCTCGGTCGCGACCTTTTCGAAGTTCACTAGCAGGTCAAAGACTCCGATGCTGCCAGTCACCGTGTCGGGCTCGGCGAAGATATGTTGCGCAGGAGCTGAAATGTAGTAGCCGCCGGAAGCTGCGTACCCTCCCATCGACACGACCACCGGCTTCGTTTCTCCGGCCGCTTTCAATTCCCGGTAAATCTGTTCAGACGCGAACGCGCTGCCGCCCGGGCTGTTCACGCGAAGCACAATCGCCTTGACGGTCGGATCGAACCGAAGCTTTCGGATCTCGCGCGCGTAGCGCTCACCTCCAACATTCATCGGCAGACCTTCGCCATCCACGATTTCGCCCTCAGCGTAAACAACGCCGATCTTTGACCCGGCACCGGCCGACTTCTTCTGGTCCCGGACAACCGACTCCAGGTAAGCGTTAACGCTGACCTGGTTAAACGTATTGTGCTGCGAGTCCGTTCCGTATTGCTTTTTGAACCGATCCATGATC